>JAGLQE010000034.1 GCA_023137005.1 Thermoplasmata archaeon | reverse complement strand
CCCTCGGTTGCCAGTGCTCTCATTGCCGCGAAGTTCTGTGCCAGTCCAACGGCCGCCACTATCTGTGCCAGGTCTGACGCGCTCTTGATATTCAATATCTTCACCGCTATCTTGGCTGTCGGGTGAACTGCTGTTGCTCCACCGATAAGACCGACTGCCATGGGTATCTCGATCTTGCCGACCAGGTCTCCATTCTCATTCTTCTCATAGCTGGTCAGTGGCTTGTAGCCCCCATGCTTCCAGGCTGCATAGGCATGTGCTCCGGCCTCTATGGCCCTGAAGTCATTACCAGTGGCCAGTATGACCGCGTCTATCCCATTCATGATGCCCTTGTTGTGAGTTGCGCATCTAAAGGGGTCAGCCTCGGCAAAAGCATAAGCTTCAATGACACCGTCAACGACCTCCTCTCCACCCAGGGACTCCTTGGTCCATGTGGCCTCTGCATAGGATAGTCTGTAAATAGCTAGATTGGAAAGTATCCTGAGATAGACCTTTCCTCCAGTGAGCTTCTCTATCTCTGGAGCTATTGCCTCGGCCATTGTATTGACCGCATTGGCCCCCATGGCATCCAGGCAATTGACGAGAAGATGGGATATCACCATTTTTCCTTTGATCGTATCTATTATTCTCACTTCTATGTCACGAGCTCCTCCACCAAGCTTGACCAGCATCGGGTCCTTTCCATTACCGATCTCCAGAAGACTGGCTTTATTAGCTTCTATAGCGGCCTTTGCTACCTCGGGGTCATCTATCCCAGTAAGCTGTATCTGTCCTATCATGATGGGATCCGTGGACCTTGTTCTGAATCCTCCAGCTGCATTGGATAATCTTGCAGCATTAGATGCTGCAGCCACGACAGATGGTTCCTCTATGGCCATGGGCACTATCTTGTGCTCTCCATTGATAATGAAATTGGTGGCAATTCCCAAGGTAACTGGCATCACTCCTACCACATTCTCTATCATGCGGTCTGCCTGATCTGAAGTTAGAGCCCCGGTATTACTGAGGATATCCATCTCCTCATCCGATAGCCCTGTGGCTTCCTTCAATATGGCCAGTCTTTCCTCGATGCTCAGTTTGTAGTATCCTTTAAAACTTGATGGGTCCATTTGTATTTCCTCCAATATTGATTATACAATGTCAATGATGATTGCGAATGATAATAAAAAACAATCCCCTTTTTCGACCGATCACAGATATTTAACGATAATTATATTTACTATAAGATTAATATACTTCCCGGGAAGGCAGATGCCTTTGGGAATGATAGAGAAGCACAGGAGTTGAAATAGATGATCAAAATAGATTGGATAAAGGCGATAGGAAGGATCCTCATCGCGGTGGGAATAGTAGGCGGAGTCGAGAGTTTTTTCTATGCGGATAAAAACAATGAATCTGGCTTTGCAATAGCGGCAGTGGCCATGATATTCATAATATTGGGCGCATTTATGATGGAGTGCAGACTACCTAAGAAGAAAAAATAGGACCAGCACCCACCTCTGCCTAGTACAAGGCCATAATAGATAGCAGGATCACTGCCACAATGATTGTTAATCAAAACCTTTAAGCAGTTTAATCCTTATCTTCTCTCCCCGTGAAATGATGACCAAAAAATCGAAGTATATTTTTGTCACGGGAGGCGTGCTTTCAGGCCTTGGAAAAGGAATAACAGCTTCATCCATAGGATGCAACCTTAGAGCTAGAGGATTGAAGATCACGGCCGTCAAGATAGATCCCTATCTCAACTGCGATGCGGGCACTATGAACCCTTACCAGCATGGCGAGGTCTATGTCATGGAGGATGGTGGCGAGGTAGATCTGGACCTGGGGAATTACGAAAGATTCCTAGATGTGAATCTCACCCGGGAGCACAATATCACCACTGGAAAAGCCTATCTCACGGTCATCGAGAAGGAGAGGAGAGGAGATTACCTGGGAAAGACAGTTCAGATAATCCCACATGTGACAAATGAGATCAAGGATCAGATAAAGAGGGTGGCCAAGGCCTCAAAGGCCGATGTCACCATGGTGGAGCTGGGAGGAACCGTTGGAGATATAGAATCCATGCCTTTTATGGAAGCTGTGCGACAGCTGGATATGGAATCCGGGGAGGATGATTGTCTATTCATTCACACGACCCTTGTTCCGGTAATGGGTGTAGTTGGCGAACAGAAGACCAAGCCAACCCAGCATTCGGTCAAGGAA
>JAGLQE010000339.1 GCA_023137005.1 Thermoplasmata archaeon | reverse complement strand
ACCTCGCCTGAAGGGCGGGGGTGTCCTCATCCTTTGAGACATTATCCCACACACATGCCACACCCGGCTTAACAAATCCTCAAGGTTCTAAAAGAATGTCCTACCCTCTCCTCACCATCTCCAACATCTTGCCTATCTCATCATCCGACAACCCGACCACCGGATGGAAAATTGGCAGATCCAGGTCAAAGCTCTTCTCACCCATCTGCTCCAGGGTCCAGCCCACGACAATTCCTTCGGCCTTCTTCCTCCAGGCCATGTGCGATATGGTGTCATCATCCACGTTTTTCGGGTAGTCGATCAGCTTGAGATTCGGATCCCAGGCGCGTAATGGCTCCACCAGCGTCTCATCCTTTGCCATCAAATATACCCGGCATCCTCTTTTCATCATGAGCCAGATGGAAACTATATCCTTCTCCTCTTCCACCAATCCCAGTATCTTACCCTGGCTGCTCAGTGGCATTCCTCCTGGTCCCGGTTGCCTGTCCACGAAGAGGTAGGTCTTGTTCTGTCGAACTTCCACATGCACCTCGACCTCGGGCTTGGTGAGGTCCACCTTCAATTCCAGGTCCTCATGGGCCAGGTAAATGGCCGAGCCGACATCCCTGCCCAGTTCCATGCTGGTGAAAGCATGCTCCCCGGTCCTCCGGGCTCTCACAGCGAACCTGGTGCCATGGGATAAAAGTGGTTTGGCCAATTCTATTGCCACGGTTCCGATATCCTCCATCTTGGATATTGTCTCCTGGACCTCGGAGAAGGAAACTATGCCGAATACCCTTGCAAGAATAGGTCTGGCTGCATCTGCGTCGCCCGTCCAGAGATAGACCCTTCCATAATCCGAGGTGGTGCGGCATTCAAGGCCATTGTGCATGAACTGGGTCTGGATATTATCAACCAGTATCCTCTGGAACCTCTGTCGAACCGCCTTGCTCTTGAGACCGATCTCTCCATATCTTATCAGAAATTGGGCCATTCAAGGGTCGAACATGGGCTATATGAATAAAGTTTCGGATGTTTTTCATTTTGCGTATACGTGCTTGGAAATGACTCGATATAATTATGATCATTCCAAGTACTGGCTAATTATTTTTCTGGCACTCTTAGATTACTATTTTGTTACAATTTCCCCAATATGAGAAATCTATGTAAAGATATATATGGTATTTACTCAATGCACTACGCCAATATTATACAAGTCTGATACAGTGGTCTGGCCACTTAGAGGGCTTAGAAAGGTGGAGGTTGAATGGCAAAAAAAGGTCGTACTCATGAAGGCAATGTTCATTGCTCAGAATGCGGTTCCATAATCGAGGCCACGTCAACCACCTGTGAGCATTGTGGCGAGGCATTGGAGGATGAGTTCCAGGCCATTATCTGCCCCTACTGTGGGACGGTTCTTGATAATGATTCTAAAGAATGCTTCAATTGCGGCCTCAAGTTCCAGGCGACCAGGGATGTCACCAATCTGAGGAGCCAGGAGGACGAGGAATTCCTTTCCCGACTTCTGCAATGGGGCAAGACCCAGAAACCTCCCGAAGCACCTGCCCAGGAGGACATTAAGGAGGAAGAGGATGCCACCGATGTGTTCAAGACATTCCTTGGATCCCAGGCAACCACTCCCATTGTCGAGGAGAGCATAAAGGAGATCCAGAAGACCGCTGAAGAGGTTTCAGAGTTAGAGAAGAGAGAGGAAAGCATTTTAAAGCTGGCCACACCACTTCAAACCTTGCTCAAAGCCCGTCGACAATCTCTAAATGTGGCGGAAGAGGAGATCGAGAAGATCAAAAAAGAACTCGATTCCATGAACGGTTCATCCGATCCTGAGGCCATATCAAAGAAGGCGGAGCTGGAAATGCGGATGTCGGAGATATCCATAGAGAGGGATGAGATCCGCCAACTGGAGGATAATATTCATAATATGGATGTCACATATCGTAATCTTCTTGAGAAGCACCAGCAGGAACTTGTCGAGAAGGAGGCGAATTTCAAGGTAAGGCTGACCTCCTTCAAAGCCGAGATGACCAGGCGGGAGCAGGAAAAGGAGAGGATGAAGGCTCGTGAGGAGTTCCTGAAGAAGAAGGAGATGGAACTCACCGATAGGATAGATTCCCTAAAGGATAGAGAGAAGAGCCTCAGGAAGACCGAGCAGGAAATGAGAAAGACAATAGACTCACTTAAAGAGGAAAAGACCGATAATACTGCGATCTGGGAACAATTGCAATATATCTGGCTGATCGAAGAAAAGGAATTGAAAAGCATCATGAACAAGAGCAAGAAAGCCCGGGCTGAGTGGATGGAAGGTCAGATAACCGCACAGAATGAGCTTAAAAAGACCATGGATGGTGGTAAAAGCCCTGAGGAGATCGCCAAGGAATTGGATATATTCTCCAAGAAAGAGAAGGAGCTTAACAAGAAGATAGCATCATTGGAATCCGCGCTGAAGAAGACCGAAGAGCAGGAATCCGAGCTATCTGCGGAGGAAAAGAAATTGGTCAATATCCATGATGACATAAAGGAAATCCTTAAAGAAGTGGATGATCTTCTGGGTCATCTTCCCGAAGATAAAATAGATGCATTTGCAAAATCAGAAAAATTCAAGATATACGAGAAAGTGATGGACGAACTAGGTCTTTAGGTGGAATGGCATGGGATTGAGGGACAAGGCAAAACAAGCACTCGAAGAAAAAGAGGAGGCTCCAGTCGAGCCAGTGCCAGAGGAACCTATCGAGGATGCAATCCCTGAACCAGTTGCTGAAGAAGTGGGTGAGATCAATTGTCCTGCATGTAATGCTGTCAATAGCAGTGATAACTCCCTTTGTTTTTCCTGCGGAGTGAATCTGAAGGAACCAGGAATGGATGATGGGGCAGCCGAGGACGAAGAGCCCGGCGAGATGCTGGATATCACTTCCCAGCTAATGGATAAGATCGACGAACCCGAACCTGTCGCGGAGCCTGAGCCAGAACCCAAGAAGGAGGAACCACCCAAGCCGAAGAAGGAGCCCAAAGCCGTAGCTCATGATGATCTGGCCAAGGCCATGGAAAAGGCCAAGAAGAAAGAGGAGGCCAAGGCCAAGGAACTGGCTGAGAAGGCCGCTGAAAAGGATAAGGAACTGAAAAGACTGGCCAAGGAACTCGAGGGCAAACAGAAGGTATTGGATGAGCTATCTGACCTGAAGGACACGGTCAAGGGCATGGAGAAACAATTGACCGACCTTGAAAAGGATAAGAAGAACCTGGTCGATGAGGCTGCCAAGGCTGGTGACAGTGAAAAGCAGACAAAAGACCTTGAGGCCAAGATCACGGAGCTGGAGAAAGACCTGAAAGAATTAAAGGCCTCCAAGGACGATTCAGATATTAAGTCTGAGGAGATGGAGCAAGTTCAGAAGGAGCTTGGAGATGAAAAGGCCGAATTGGAAAATAGAATTGCCGAGCTCGAAGGGGAGTCCAAGTCCTTTGAGAATGAGAGGAAGGCCAAGGGCAAGGCCGAGAAGTCCGTGGAAAAGGAATTGGATAACTTAAAGGCTGAAAGATCAGATCTGGAAGCCAAGGTCAGGGAGTTGGAGGAGAATAATAAGGAGATATCGGCCAGGAGTTCCATTCTTGAGGGTGACATAGAAGGAATAGAGAAGGTCCGGGACAATGCCATAAAGGATAAGGAAGAATTAGAGAAGTCCCTCATCGAGCAGGAAAACAATACCAAGGCTTTGGAAGCTGAACTCGAATCCCTGAAAATAGATTTCGAATCTCAGAAAGAGGAACTGGAGCAGGCCGAGAAAGGCGTCACAAAGACCAAAGGAGAGTTGGACGGCAAGGCCCAGGAACTGAAGGATCTGGAGAAGGACCTTAAGAAGAGGACCAAGGACCTTGAATCACAATTGGCAGAGTATGAGGAGAAGAACACTGACCTTGTGCAGAGAGAAGAAGACACGGCAGCTATCAAGGCGGAATTGGAAGCCACAAAGACCGATCTTGAATCACGAGAGGCTGAACTGGAAATTACCAAGGCCGATATGCAGGCCGAGTCACAACGCATTTCAGATAAGGAGAAGGAAATGACAGATGGCCAGTCCGAAGTGGACGGACGCATCACATCCCTCGAGACAGAGCTTGGCGAGTCAAGGGACCGCATCGCGGAACTGGACGGCATTATGTCCGATAAAAATTCAGAGATCCTGGATCTGAAGAAGGAACTGGAGGAATCCAAGGACCACATATCCGCCACCGAGCTGGAGCTTGAGGAGAGGGAGAAGACCCTCGAAGAAAAGCTGGTAGAATATGAGGGCAATGAAGCTGATTATGCCAAGCGCTCGGAAGAGCTTGAAGCCAATGAGAGGTCCACTGCCAAGCTGGAGAAGAAGGTGACCTCCGAGAGGAAGGGAATTGATTCTGACATTGAGTTGCTGATCAAAGATAGAGACGAATTCGAGGAAGAGCGCGCCCGCCTTGAGACCGAGTTAAAGGAACTTCAGGAGAATCTCGAATCCAAGGATACCGAACTAACTGATAGAAAACAGGATCTGGACAGCCAGACCGAAGAGCTGGAGAATATGAGGGAAGGGATCTCTCTGTCGAAGGACGAGGTCGGTGAGAAGGAAGCCGAGATACTGGCCAAGCGAGAGGATATTGCCAGGCAGTTCAAGGACCTGGAGGAGAAGAAGGATGTCTTCGATCAGGAAGAGAAAGAATTGAAGAAGCTGGCCATCAAACTGGAGAAGAAAGAGGTCAAGCAAGTGGAGAAAGAGGAAACTCTGGCCACAAAGGCTGCCGAACTCAAGGAACTGGCTAAGGACCTGAAGAAGGATAGATCGGAAGTGGACAAGGAAGCCAGGTACCTGGAGAACCTGGGCTCTGAATTGACTACAAAGGCCGGAAAACAGGATATCAAATTCACAGAATTAACAGAAAAAGATACGGAATTGGCCACCCTTGAAAAGGAACTTGATTCCAGAAAACGAGAGTTGGACACACAGGTGGAGGATGCGGATGAGCGCGATACCATCCTGACGGATATGGAGAAGATGCTGTCCAAACAGGAAAAGGAAATGGAAAATTCCAGGGAAAGGCTGGAACAGGACAGGAAGCATCTGGAAGAAGATCTGGAACACCTCAAGATGAGACGGCAGGAGGCCGATAATTTCGATGGAGAGCTGAAGCAGAGGGAGAAGTCCCTTGGCAATGTGGACTCCGAGCTGAAGGAGAGGGAAATAAAGATCGAGGCCGACCAGTCAAGATTGGATGAGACGGTCGATAAGTTCGAGGCCAAGATACAGGAGTCCAAGAAGGCCCAGGCCGATAAAGACACCCTGCTGAATGGCCAGGCCGAGATCCTTCACTCAAAAGATATCGAGCTTATTGAGAGGGAGAGGCAGATCGTGAAGGCCAAGAACGAGCTTGATACAAGGGGCAAGGAACTCTCGCAGCTGGACGGTGAGCTGGCTGGCAGGATGGAAGAGCTGGCCATAAAGGAAGAGGAGATCGAAAGCAGGCTGGCAGGTGTGAAAGGCGAGGAAGAAAGGGTACAGGAAGGATCCAAGGCCCTGTCTGACCAGCAATCGGAATTCAAGATAACTCAAGCAGATGTGACCCAGAGGGAAAAGCGCATAGAGAGCATGAAACTGTCTCTGGAGAAAAAGGATGTCAAGCTGAGGGAGATGGAGAAGGAGCTCACTGATGAGAACACTCGACTCATTTCCCAGAAGGATGATATGGACAAGGTCTGGAAGGATATTGGCCGAGAGACCAAGCGCCACGAGGCCAAGGAAAGGCAGTTGCGGGATCTGGAAAAAGAGCTGGAAAGGAAGACGGAGCAGATGAAGAAGGAAGATGTCCAGATCAAGGTGAATGAGAAGGAACTTCATTACAAGATGGACGAACTGGCTGAACGGGAAAAAGAACTTGGGGACAATATCGACAAGATAGCCAAGGAGACCGAGGAACTCAAGATCAGAGCCGAGATATTCATGCGCCGTGAGGATGAATTGACATCTCACGAGACCGACCTGAATACCATGGAGACGGACCTGGCCCACAAGATGCAGGATATTCGTGAGGAGAAGGACAAGCTCGAGACACTGAAGGGCGATCTACCTCAAAAGATGAAAGAGATAGAGAGACAGCAGAAAGAGTTGAGAGAAAGAGAGGCTGACCTCAACCGCATGAAGCGCCTGCTCGAAGAGGAGATGGACAAACGGGACGCGGAAATGCAGATGCTGAAAGAAGAGCGTAGTGATCTGGATGACATGAAACAGTCCGCTCTATCACTCATGAAATATGCCAAATCCGTGGAGCAGAAGCGCAATGAGGACCTTTTGAAGAAGCTTACGGGCGAGCGCGAGGAACTAGCCAATATCAAGGAAGACCTGGAGACCACCCTCAAGACCAAGGAGGACGAGCTGGCCAAGAAAGAGCGCGAGCTACTGGTGACCTCGGAACAGCACAGGACCAGGGGCGATGATCTCAGTAAGAAGGCGGACAAGCTTGCCACCGAGCTGGAATTACTCATGGCCGAGAAGAAAGAGTCGGCCGAGGTCTGGAGGCAGATAGAATTGGAATCCCAGAAGGCCATCGATGCCGAGCAGATCATCAGGGCTAGAGTTGAGAAAACTCTAGAGACCGAGCGCAAGGCCATTGACAGGGAACAAAAACGTTTGGCCAAACAAGAGACGGACCTGGCCGAGAAAGAAACAGACCTGACCAAGAAGATAAAATCCCATTCCACGAGCACGGAGAAGACCGATGAGCTTCATGCCGAGCTGAAGAAGAAAGAGGCCGATCTTGCCAAGAAGGAGAAACAGCTGGAAGAGAGGAAAGATTATCTGGATAGAATGAAAGAGCATTTGTCTAGTATATTGTAGACTTCAGCCTATTTCTAAGAATGGGTGCCACAATCTCTCAATATGGCGGGGTCCTTATCCACACCCAGCTTAACAAACCTCCACGACACAATGTCCTCTCCATAAACCAAAAAATTATTTTAATAAGCAGAACATCATATCCTCAAGAAGTGGAAGAGATGAATTACAAATTATTTACGATAACACTGACATTCCTAATGTTCATCAGTGTATTCACTGGCCTAATAATGGCCACACCCACTGTCTCTGCGAGCATCAGTGGCCATATAATAGTTGACTCAACATGGTCTGATACAATATATATTAACGATAATTTGACAGTTGACGAGGACGTAATATTAACGATTGATCCAGGCACTGAAATAATCTTTAATGGGTCTTATGAATTGATAGTAAATGGTACAATCAAAGCAATTGGATCACCAGATTCATTAATTACAATAAGAACGAATACTCCGTCATCAATCAATTATTGGACCGAATTTACTATTAATGGAAATATTCAAAATAATTTCGGGCAAAATTCTATAATAAAATATACTAATATTATTGGATATCATAGTAGTATATCACCTGGATCAAGAATTATTTTACACAACTCTGCTCCAAAAATTGAAAATAATCACATCGAAAATTGTAGCATATTTCTAGACGGCTCTGGATCTAATACTGGAAGCAATGATTACTCTTTATTAATTCCAAGAATTATGAACAATACAATTATTTCTTCATACCTGTCAGAAGCAATTAGATGTTATGATATGAGTCCTCAAATAATCAACAATACAATTGAAAATTCTTATCACAGTAGTGGAATATTCTTAGGATATTGCACTCAGGATACAGTAGTAAAAGACAATGTTATAGGAAATAATGATCGTTATGGAATCGAGATCCTGGATTGTAACGTCAGTTTAGAAAATAATGTATTTCTAGATAGTGATGATCAACCAAATGATTTGGGTCAGATTCTTAAAAGGAATTCCTTACAAATAATTTTCAAAGATAATCTAGGCTCAATTGTCCAAATGGATAATGTAGAAGTAAAGGATAATGAAGGCAATACTTACAATAATCAAGAAATAATAGGATTTCAATCATCTCCATATTTCTCATATAACATCCTTGAGTATGAAATTACAAATGATAATATTACCATTAATTACAATCCTTACACAATAACAGCAACTAAAGGGGAAACACAGCTAATAGAAACAATAACCACATATCCTCATACATCCCTTCAAGTAGATGTTTCTACAACCACCCAGCTTAATTTTTATTTAGTTATAATAGGCATTAGCTGTGTATTTATTATCGTATGTATAGCTCTTATTTATTTTAAGAAAAAAGCATAGGTCAATCCTTTACCGCGTCGTTACAATACACCCATTCTTCGTAACAATAACAGTATGCTCAGCCTGCGACACCATTCCTTTCTCAATTTCTAGGAGCACCGGGTAGGTGGTGATGATGCCCGAACGGAATAATTTTCGAATGACCTGCTTTGGTTTCTTCACCTGCCTGGCGATCCATCTTTCCGAGAATGGAAGTCCCCTGAACTCATCATATATGAGGTTGATAAGGTCATTGAGCTGGGTATCGTCCACCTCTCTTTTTCTCATCATCCTGTAAATATTACCGCTCTTCCGGCCAGCCACCCTGCCGGCACCATTGGTGGCAAAAGGTTCTATCGCTATGGCATCCCCCTCCCTGATGAGGTCGGAATTATCATCCAGGATATTGGGAATGCTGAGGCCAGCATGTAGATTGTATCTTTTCAGGCTGTGTCCAGTGAGGTTGGTTATCGGTGTGTAGCCATATGATTC
>JAGLQE010000338.1 GCA_023137005.1 Thermoplasmata archaeon | reverse complement strand
AGGAACCAATCGAAGAGGCCTTCCAACATCATCACGTAATCAGAATGATTCGATATAAGAGTTTGGAAACTGGATGTTCATAACTCATGGTAGCCGATACACATTCAAAGCCTTGACATTCGTGAACTCCCAAATTCCGGGGCAGGATCCTCGTTGGTAATGTGGCAATCGCGAAAAATGGAGGGGCGGTGAGGGCGGTGATACATATGTATTTATGAACATTGGCCCATTCACTGGTTCACATAAAACAAAGTGTAGGTGAAATAAATGGGAATATTAGATGCAATATTAGGAAATGCCGGAGTTGTTAGCTCACAAGAGTTAACAAGTGAATATGGAACATTGTTGACAGACGGAGAGATCATTGAAGTTGGATTCAGAGTGATAAGAGATACTTTTGTTTTCACTAATAAAAGATTGATCCTTGTTGATAAGCAAGGAATTACAGGTAAAAAAACAGAGTACAAATCAATTTTGTATAAAAGCATCTCAAGATTCAGCATTGAAACCGCAGGGACATTTGATATGGATGCTGAGCTGAAGATCTGGATATCAAGCGAGACAATACCCTCCATAACCAAGACCTTCAATAAAAAGGTCAATATATATGACCTGCAGAAAGTGTTGGCCAATCATCTATTGTAAACTACCTGGCCATAATGGACGGATTCTGGAGAGTTGGTTGTAAATCATCAGCCATCTCGCCATACCTTCATTCACTCCTGTACACATTCAGTGCCCTTACATAGGACAAGGTTGTCAGTATAAATCTAGACTTGTCTAGACAAGACTCTCAATATAATGCTAGACTTGTCAGGTGAATGCCAAGATCAAGGTTCATAGATATTCATTGACTTGATATTGGTAAATGCCAAGATCAAGGCCCATAGATATTCATTGACTTGATATTGGTAAACTCTCGTATCCCGAACTTGGCCAGCTCCCTGCCGATGCCGCTCTTCTTGATCCCGCCAAAGGGCATTCTGGGATCTGATTTGGTTATAGAATTTACGAACACTGTTCCGGATTCTATCTGATTGGCCATGTGAATACCGGTCTCTAGATCCTGGGTCCACACACACCCACCAAGGCCGAACTCGGTCATATTGGCGATCCTGATGGCCTCGGCATCGTCCTTTACAGAGATGATGGGGGCCACCGGCCCGAAGACCTCTTCCTTCATGACCCGCATTTCCACTTTGCAATTACCGAGGACCGTGGGTTTGAAGAAAAAGCCATTACCATCGGCAGGCTCTCCTCCGGCCAATAGACTGGCACCCATGGAAAGAGCATCGTCCACCATGGCCTTGATCTCAGTCTGTGCGGCCTGGTTGACCAGTGGACCGATCTTAGTATGGGCATCTGCCGGGTCTCCCATGCTCAGGGCCTTCACGGCCTCTGCGAATTTCCGGGAGAATTCCTGCACCACCTTCTCATGAACAATGAAACGTTTTGCCGCGATACAGCTCTGGCCAGCATTGAGCATCCGGCCCAGGACCGCGCCCTTGACAGCGGCATCGATATCCGCATTCTCCAGCACGATGAAGGGATCCGAACCTCCGAGTTCGAGCACCACTTTCTTGAGATGGTTGCCTGCTTCCCGGGCAATTATCTTGCCCGCCTCGGTGCTTCCGGTCAGTGAAACACCCTGTATGATATCGGATGCGACCAGCTCGGCCACCTGCCCATGGTCCGCGATTATAGTGCGGAAGATATTGGGGGGAAACCCGGCTTTCACGAATGCATCCTCTATGGCCATGGCACATTGGGGCACGGTGTTCGAGTGCTTGAGAATAGAAACATTACCAGCCAGGGTCGTCGGTATTCCGAACCTCAATGCCTGCCAGAAGGGGAAGTTCCAGGGCATTATGGATAGAATAATACCCAGGGGCTCGTATGAGATCCGATGCAGATGGCCATCGGCCTCCACTTCCTCGGGTGCGAGCCATTTCATTGCATTATCCGCGTAGACCTCGGCGGTCCAAGCGCATTTCTCCACCTCGGCTAGGGATTCGGAGATGGGCTTACCCATTTCTGAGGTCATCAGCCCGGCATATTCTTCCTTGTTCTCCCTCAGGACCATAGCTAGTTTTCGATAATGGGGTATCCGCTCTTCCAATGGCATGGCTTGCCATTTGAGGAAGGCCCCCTGACTGTCATGTGAGATCGATGAAATATCCTGACTGGACATCGTCTCGTATTGGGCGATCACTTGGCCAGTGGCAGGGTTGATGGTCTTGAAGTTCATGAGATATGAAAAGTATGGGTAATATATGGAGTTTATTGAGGGACTCATTCACTCTGCTCGAACACCATCTCGATATGTGGTATCCCGGCCTCATCGAACACTTCCCCAATAGCCCTGAAACCCAGTTCTTCGTAGAACTCCCTCGCAATGAGCTGGGCATGGCCTCCTATGAGTTTTCCCGGGTATCTGGAGCATTCTTTCAGAACTGTCCCCACGATCAGCTTGCCCAAACCCTGGCTCCGGTATTCCTTCAGGATGGCGATGCGCTCTACTTTCAGCTTATGATCCAGAATGCTCAACCTGCCCGCGCCCACGGGCTTTCCATCCACATGGCAGATGAAATGAATGGCTGAATCCTCGAACTCATCATACTCGATATCCTCGGGCACTCCCTGTTCATCAATGAAAACAGTCCTGCGGATGGCGAATGCCTCTTCCCTTTCTTCAGGAGTTTGGGTCTTTCTGCAGGTTGGCAATATCTGTCCTCCGGTCCTCACTTGGTCATGGTTCCACAGGCATAGCACATTCTTGCATCCTTGTGTATCAATGTTCCACAATTTGGACAGGCCACCTCATCCTCGCCAGGGATTTTCTTTGGCTTTTCCTTCTTCTTCCTGTTGAAAAATCCCATTCTCATCCCTCACTTCCTCTTGAGTATCAAAAAGGTCACTATCCCGATGACAGCCACCACGATCACAAGGCCGATAATCATGCTCGAACCACCAAGTATTCCCCTTTCCGGCTCGGTCGTGAAAGCGAAGGCCAGATCTTCCTTGAGATAATTCCCCTGGATATCCCTCGCATCCTTGGTGATGACCACCGTATAGGATGTGAGATAGTCATAAGGCTGGTCGGGTCTGAATATCAGGTCATTCTCTTCCCAACTGAATGTTCCGGTGACATTACCGGATATGGAGAATGCCCCTTCCACCGATGTCCTGTTCATTGGCTCGGAGAAGGATATCGTAATGGACGCATTGGTGTCAATATCCTGCTGGCCATTCTCTATGGTGGATGAGATGATATCAGGGGCTATTATGTCCCCCAGGTCCGTGAAGACGATGAGCAGGTCATTGTCCATCCGCACACTGCGAGGATTGTCATCAAAGGTCATTCCATCACTCCAGGCCTCGATATTCAAGGTGTAATTTATGAGGCCAGAACTGCTCACTCTGGTCTTCTTCACCAGAAGGTCGGGAGTGAGACCAGTTTCATTGGTCGTGGAATTCTGGAGCAGGAAAGTGAGTTCCCTTATCTCGATGATGGCATCCTCGATCGGAGCATGGGTGTAGTTCCTGACTTCAACCTTTATATTGCCATAGGATACCAGATAACAGCCATCCCCTGCAATAACGCGGCTCTCGTCAACCGAGCCATTGTAGGTCCGGGCCGATGATGTCTCGGCAAGGTTGATGTCACCGTGTCTGGATGTTTCGAAATGGGAATTATAGATCTCTATAGTTGAATTATAGGTGTATATGCCGTTCATATTATTCTTGACCGTGCAGTTCTCAATGGTCACATTCTCGCAATCGTAGAGAGTGATGGAACCCTGATTGGTCAACAGACCATAGAAGCCATTGCTTGCCCCCGAATCCAGATCGAGGTCTCTGATGGTCTCGTCCTTCAACCCCACATGGTAAAGGTCCTTGGCAGGATAACCATTCACAGTGTTCCCGCTCATGAATTCTAGGACACGTTTGGAATCATATGGTATATCGAATCCCACATCATTGAATTCCAGGACATTGTTAATGGCCGTGGCATTGGAGCCGATGAAGCGTGTTCCATTCCCCTGGCAGGATAC
>JAGLQE010000337.1 GCA_023137005.1 Thermoplasmata archaeon | reverse complement strand
TATCCTTCATGTTCTTATTGTCCATCTGGTCTTTCTGCTCCTTGGGATCGCCGGTAAGCTCAATGATCAGTGCCTCTGGTTCATCACGATCAATGGTCACGGTTATGTCCCCCAAGGTGGAATTTCCCTCTGTGAAATTCACCTTGGACACGAAGGCCGCCTGCTTGTTCAGATGAAAAATAAGTTTTCCAGGGTTCATGGAGTGTGAAAGAACCTGCCTGGCCGTGTCCCTTATCCTCTGTTCGCTGATCAGCTTCTTCATATTGTTCAGGTCAGAGAATGTCCCTGACACGGTACTATCTTCAATGTCCAATATCGCATCCGGGAATATGTTGATGATGGCTTCCAATACTTTCTCACGGTCTTCCGTGGGGCCAAAAGGGGCCGAAACCTCGCAGTCCATGAGTGAGTGTATCCACAATGTCAATAAAATCGTTTTGGGAGGAATATTGAATAGATAAATTGGCCTAGTTGAGCCAGTGAGGTTTAAGATATGCCCGCTTCCTCAACATTGGCCCTGACCGCCGCCCTGATCGCACCCTCTGAATCATGCCCAGGTGTCCATCCTAATTTGGTTATTTTCTCGATAGACAGCCTCATTCGGGGAACATCACCGTGCCATCCCCTCTCTCCGCCAGTATATGTGAAGGCCACATCCGGCAGACCCATCTCCTCGGCCACGATCTCCGCTATCCTGGTCACATCCACCCAATCCGAGCAACCCAAATTGAATAGGTTCACCCTCTCATCCGAGTTCTGGATACCATAGATTATAGCATCCACACACTCCTCGACCAGGAGATATGATTTGCTCTGGGTTCCATCACCCAGGATCTCCATCTGTTCAGAATTGTTCTTCAATTTGGCTATGAAGTCTATGATAACACCGTGAGTCGCCCTGCGGCCGATTATATTGGCGAATCGGAATATCCAGACCTGCATGTCGAAGGAGTTGGCGTAGGCCGATATAAGGCCCTCACAGGCCAGTTTAGAGGCCCCGTAAAGGGATATGGGGATCATTGGGCCATAATCCTCGGGAACTGCTATACTGTCCTGTTCTCCATAAACGGTCTGGCTAGATGAGAATGCTATATTCCTTACCCCAGTCTGCCTCATGGCCTCCAGCACATTGTAGGTGGCCATTGTTCCCTGCTCAAGATCATAGCCAG
Source organism: Thermoplasmata archaeon (assembly GCA_023137005.1). GTDB lineage: Archaea > Thermoplasmatota > Thermoplasmata > SG8-5 > JAGLSY01 > JAGLSY01. The sequence goes on along the minus strand of JAGLQE010000337.1, from coordinate 994 downwards.
TATTTAGTGTGCCATGACGAACATCGGGGTTGGATGCTAGGTGTATCACGAGATCGATGCCATCCATGGCTTTCTTGAGAGATCCAAGGTCCAGTGTATCGGCCTCTATGACCTTGAAATTCGGGTTTTCCAGGTGGTGGGAGATGAACTCCTTTCTGCCACTGCTGAAATTATCGTATATGGTCACTTGGCCCATTTCCATCAATCTATCAACGAGATGACTACCTATGAAGCCGGCTCCGCCTGTTACTAAGTAATGCATGATATTGGTGACACGATATTCATATATATTTTTTCTTATGTCCAAAATTCATTTTATAATTAGCTATAAAGTACTATGAAATGTTTAATTTCATATTGGAAGTATTCATATTTACTCATGTATTTAATAGAAATTAGATATTCTTCGTTGATATCTCTTTCTCAAAGAGTAAAAGGTCACCACTGCTGTGTAGCTCTTCAGTTATTTCCAATATCTTCTTTGAACTGTCTCCGTCACCATATAGGCCGGATGCTGTAATCATCTTTTCTTTGGTCTGTTGATCATCAACCACCTTACGAAGGTTCTCTATTATTGCTTCCTTTTCCAAACCAACCAGGATATTACTTCCCGCGGTCACTGTTTCAGGCCTATCTGTGATATATCGAGCTGTGAGGCATGGTACTTTCAGACCCGCGGCTTCTTCCAGCATCGAACCGGAATCAGTCAATAGAGCATCACAATTCTTCATGATACAGATGGTCTCAACATATGATGGGATGGAATCATAAACACTAATGTGATCTGCATTTTCAAGATCCTTCAGGTAGTCGTATTTCTCCAAGGCCTTCCGGGTTCCTGGCCTCATTGAAACAAAGAAATTGTAATCCGTCATTTCCAAAACGGCCTTTACAGGGCCTTCGAACCTCTCCTGGACCATCGTGGTCTCTCGACGATGAATTGAAAAATATATCTGTGGCTTCTTTAAATTATATTTATTAACGACCTCAATAG
>JAGLQE010000336.1 GCA_023137005.1 Thermoplasmata archaeon | reverse complement strand
TATTCTCTACAGGTAACGAGTTTGACCCTAGCACACATCTCCTTCGTCCTCATCCCCATTCAATGCTCTTTCTCCCTTTTCTGTTAATTTATATCTCACAGCCTTGGTCCCTGTGTATCCTGGCAGGATCGAGCAGGCCTTTGAAGAAGGACAGAAAGCACATGGATTGCCCTTTTCATCGACTTCTTCTATTATCTCTATATAATTCATGTTCGCCAGGGTTATTATCCTGTTCACAAGCTGTTCCACGGTCATGTCCAGTTCCTTTGCCACATCCCTTATCTCAGCATTTTGCTGAGTAACTATTTTCAACAATTCTTTTATCATTCTCCCCACCTCATATTCCTTTTAGATCGAATTTATCTTTCCATATTATCAGCCCGATCGATCCGGTCAATGCCAGATATAAAGCGGGTCTAATATTGTTCAATGGACTCCAGGGCAAGTCACCGCCCAGAGTGTAATAGCTCAATGCATCGGCACCCATCATCAATAGAGATATGATACCAAATAGAAGGCTCAGTAATATCCCCATGTACACATAGGCGACACCCTCACTGATCCCATCTTTCAATTCCTTCACCCCCCATAAAAAAACACTGGAGATTATTATGAGAGAAAAGCCACCAACATCTCCGGGTATGTAAAGGTCCGATATCCATGCAGCATCGTAACCGAGCCAGACGAACATCTGCATGGCTCCGAAGAATAGATAGAGCAAGCCCGCTAAAATACCAAAGGCCGCCTTCTCCTTGTTCACCACACATTTCACGTCATTCATGTCAATACCCCAAGAGACTCCCTACTTGATAAACGATAAAGGCCACTACCCAGGCCAGGCTCACACTGTAAATTATAGAGAATGCGGCCCATTTCCATGAACCAGTCTCTTTTTTGATCACCGCGACCGTGGCCGCACATGGTGTGTAGATGAGAGTGAAGAACATGAATGAAAGGGCGATCAATGGTGTGAAGCTCGGATCCTCGGCGATCACAACAGAAAGGGCACCTTCATCCTCACCCACACCCTCCAGGACTCCCAATGTGCTGACGACTATCTCCTTTGCCGCAAATCCAAATATCAATCCTGTATTCATCTTCCAGTCAAATCCCAATGGTGCTGTCAGGGGCTCGAAGGCATGCCCGAGATCAGAGGCAAAACTATCCTCTATTGTGAAATCACTTCCGGTGTACGTGCCGGTTCCAGAAAACCTACACGCACCTTCAAAAGTACCGTTACCATAAAACTCATCATTCTGAGAAAGAGACAGGCCAGTCACATAAGCACCATTGGAATGATCCACACCATTCAGTGTAACATTTTCGCCGATCGTGCCCGTATACACACCCTCCGTGATATTGAAAGTCCCCACGCCGGAGAATGTTCCTTCTGCTATCACGAACTCATTATCCAAGGTCTTGGTGGTCTCATCAATATATCCTCCAGCATTGAAAGAGGATAATGCCCAGATGATTATGGAGGCGGCAAATATGATGGTTCCAGCCTTCTGCAGATAAAGCTTACCATTATCCCACATATGTACCAGGCTACTGCGCAGATCGGGGATCCTGTATGGTGGCAATTCCATTATGAACGGTGTAGGTTCGCCCTTCAATATCGTCATTCTCAAGAACTTGGCCGAAAGTACAGCGAGTAGTATGCCAGTCGCGTACATGATGAATACAATGGTGCCAGCACCGATAGTGTGCTCGAAGAAGGCCCCTGCGAACAATATATACACTGGCAATCTCGCCCCACACGACACAAAGGGATTGACGAGTATGGTGATTATCC
>JAGLQE010000335.1 GCA_023137005.1 Thermoplasmata archaeon | reverse complement strand
CTACTTAAATAGAATGGTACGGTTGCTTGTAAAACGAGAGCCAGATACTTTTCCACTTCCCTCACATGTGAATCGCCCCACGCCCTTATAGAGGTTTCGGGGCATCCTTTACCCCCCCCACCGCCCACCTCGCTCATCAAACCTCTTTAATAATATCATACCAATACTCTTCTGATGGCAGAACCATCTATTCCCATCATAGGGCGAGAAGAGGAGCTGAGCAGGCTCAGGGCACTGTTAGATGAGGCTCTGGGAGGAGAAGGCCAGACCGCCTTCATTGCCGGTGAGCCGGGTGTCGGGAAGACCACACTTATCAATCGTGTCTATGAATGGGCCACTGATGCTAGGGCCATCACGGTCTTCGGCAAGAGCAATTCCGGAGAGAGCTCTGAACCTTACAGTCCCTTCAGGAAGGCATTGGCATCCCTGGGGGATGTTGAGGCACTCAGTCTGGAGGACCACACTTCTTTTGGTGAACTGTATCTGATAAGCCGGACCGGACTTCTTATCAATCACCAGTCCACTTCAGACGATGATGGGGTGGACGAGGATATCCTCAGCTCGATGCTGACCGCTGTTCAGGACTTTGTCAAGGATTCCTTCGGGGATGGAGAGGTCCAGATAACTGGTGGGGGTCTTGGGAAGCTGGAATACCGTAATAAAAAGGTCCTGTTGGAGCATGGGAACTATGTTTTCCTGGCCGGCGTGGTCTCGGGAAATGAACATCCCCGAATGCGGGGGGACCTCAAGAAGCTGCTATGCAAGGTGGAGGAAGAGTTCGGAGAGATCATATCTGATTGGGACGGTGACCTGGATAGTGTTGCGGGAACCCACGATATCTTGAAACTGCTCATCGAGAACCAGTATCCTGTGCGCAAGACCCTGGAATCCATGAATATCGAGGCCGAGAGATTGAAGGCCCAGATGAATATACTGGAGGTCCTTGGGTCCAAGGCTGACAAAGGTCTTGTGGTGGTGTTGGAGGACATTCACTGGGCTGATGAGACCACATTGCAGGCCATCCCCTATCTCGTTAGGAATATGAAGGACAGCCGCGTTCTGTTCCTGTGTACTTACGAACCTGATGATATCCCAACTGCACTTTCTGACATTCTCTCAGATATGGGGAAAGAGGGCACGATCGAGGAAATGGAGATAGAACCTTTGAGCTTGGCTGATACCTCCCGGCTTATCCAGAGCATGCTGAGTGCTGATGACCTCCCCGAGGGCCTGGTTGACAGGGTGCATGCGGATAATGGAGGTAATCCCTTCTTCACAATGGAGATGATCCGGTCAATGTTGGCCACTGGTATCCTCTATCAGAGGGATGATATTTGGATATTCCTGAGTGAAAAGGCAGATCTCATACCATCATCTGCCTCCGAGATCGTCTCAGGTCAGCTGGGATCAATGAGCATGGAGGTCATACATCTTCTCGAATTCGCCTCCATCCTGGGTACAACCTTCTATGAACAGGAGATCAGCATCGGGATGGAAATGGATGTCCAGAGGGTGCGGCAAGTGCTGGAAGACCTCTGCCAGACAGATATGATATTCCTGAGCGAGGATGGTATTTACAATTTCAGACATGCCATGGTGCAGGAGGCTATAAGCTCCGGGTTGAGCGAGCGATGGAACGGTATCCTTCACAAGGCGGCTGGCAATTCCCTTGAGTTCATTTATGAATATGACATAGACAGTGCTCTGTTCCGCCTGGCTCATCATTTTGCTCGTTCGAGTGAGTATGAAAAGGGTATTTCCTATTCCATAGAGGCCGGGGAGAAGGCGGCCAATAACCATGCCCTGAGGGAGGCCACTCGCTTTTACGAGGCTGCCATCGGGCTCATAGATAGAAGTGGTATTGAGAAAGGCAAAGTATTGGATCTAAATATAACTCTGGCAGAATTATTCGAACTCAATGGCATGTACGATGAGGCCATCATCGCATCGGAGAGGGCGGCCAAGGTCTGTACCGAATGCGGTCTGTCGGCCACCATCGATAAAAGACTGGGTTTCATTCATTTTGCCAGAGGAGAATATGACCTATCCATACAGAGCTTTGAAAGGGCCATTGAACAGGCCAAACAAGCTGATGATGAATTGCTTTTAGCCGGGTGCTATGGGGGGCTGGGCAAGGTTTATCTGAGAAAGGGAGAATATGAGAAATCCCTTGAGCTTCAGGAGAATTATCTGGAGGTCAGCCAGCGCATGGAAGCTCAGAAGGATATTGGTCTGGCCTATCTTAACTTGGGAGGAGTTCACTGGCACATGTCCGAGTTCGAGAAGACCGTGGACACATGGAATCTGAGCCTGGAGAATATGACCCTTGCTGGGTATGAACTGGGAATGGCATATGCCTTGAACAATCTGGGTGCTGTCAATGAAAAATTGGGAAATCTTGATGAGGCCCTGGATCATTATAGCCAGTGTATTGAGATCAAGAATAAGCTGGGCGATATTAGGGGGGGTGCCATGTCCTATAACAATATCGGCATCATCCAGGATCTGAAGGGCGAGTTCAAGTTGGCCATCCAGTATTACAAGAAGAGCCTGGAGATAAGGCATAAGATCGGAGATGTGAATGGCATTGCCAATGCCTACAATAACCTTGGGACCTCCTATTTATTCCTCAAGGAATTCGACGAATCACTAGATCATTATCGAAGATACCTGGAGATCGTGAGATCCATAGAAGACACCTGGGGTATTGCCCAGGCTTATAATAATATGAGTGAGCCTGAGATGTATTTGGGCATGATGGAGGAGTCCCTTGAGCACTCAAGAAAGGCAATAGAGATGGCTACGGAGCACGGCTTCAAGGAGATATTGGCATCAAGCTATAGAAAGCATGGTTGGGTATTGGCGAAGTTGGGAGATCTGGATAATGCCATTGAATTCCTGGAAAAGGGGATAGTCATAGCAGAGGAGACCAAGGAAGCAATAAAGCTTGGGGAGGGGTACCTGACGATGGGCAAGGTGCTCGGAGACTCTGGAGATAAAGATAAAAGCAGGGAATACCTGGAAATGGCACTGGATATCTTCAAAAAGGGAAAGATGATAAGCCAGATAAAGGAAACAGAGGAACTTCTAACAAAATTGGCCTGAAATTTAGCTATTGGCTCTTGGTATTCTGTCACTTGACCTTTATTATATAAACTATACCAAAATTTTAAATCATACATATCTCATATTGTTATTTGAGTGGGGAAATGAAGATGTTCAACCTTAAGGTTACGTGCAGTATAGTGATAGTGGGAATGATATTATCATCCATTGCTCTTGTAGCTGGAACCTCATCCAGTATCAATGGCGGAGATGGATATATCATTGAAGGGCTGACCGATCCATTCCCTATATTGTCCAGTCCTCCTGAGGATGACCTGCCGGCTGCGTGGTCGGATATTGGGGATTTTGTCATCAGCTTTGGCGAGGATGCTCCTGTAACCCCTGATGCAGAGATGCCAGATATAGCGGTCGCGCCCCCTGGAAGCCCATGGGCTGGTTCTATACATACCGTCTGGATGGAACTGAACAATGCTCCTGCCGACATACCATTCTCAGAGATTCATTATTCCATGTCCGAAGCAGAACAGCATGGCCTGGAATGGTCAAATGATGAGGCTTCGGAGAATGACACTATTCTGAGTGACTCCGCCGAGGCAACGGGGATACAGAATGATGCATTGTACCCATCGATCGCGATAGACCCTCAAGGAATTGTCCATGTGGTATGGGCTCAGACCTATGCTGATTTCACATATGAGATCCATTATTCTAGTTCTATAGACAATGGAAAGACCTGGTCCGGCTATGATGGGAATTCCGAAACACTGGTGAGCTATAGACACCCGATAGAAAATTCCTGGTGGATAGATACCCCGTGCATTGCCATCAGTACTAATCCGATAACCCTCCATGTCACCTGGAGTGAACTAGGAACAGGGGACGGAGTGACTAGAACCATGTACTCTCGGTCAACAGATCAGGGATCATCATGGTCTGGGGCACTTGGTGGGGACGTAGTGATTAG
>JAGLQE010000334.1 GCA_023137005.1 Thermoplasmata archaeon | reverse complement strand
GCTATTATCATTTTCAATAGTGATATGCGTATCAAAGTAGATATACTCTAGATCGTGTTTTTCTGCTTCGATACTGTGATGGAAGATAACGATACACTCAAAAGAGAAATAGGCGAGATCATCAATGCCATGAACAATAATAAAGAGAATAAATTGATGATGATCACCAAGGCTACTAACCGCACAATGGTCAATATACTGCTCCTACATCATTTCCTGAACAAAGAGGGGGCCAGTGGGGTCTTTATCACCTTTGATAGGCCGCACCAGTACATAAAAAAGATATTGGAGATACAGGGCATAGACCATTCCAATCTGACCTTCATCGATGCCATAAGTATGATATCGGGAGAGACCGTTGTTCAAGGTGATTCATCCATTCTTTTCATGAACGGGCCATACAGGATCCCGCTCTTTCATGATCTGGTAGCAAGGTGTTATTCAAATGACCGGCATAAGAAACAGATCGATCTAAAGGAAATGAGCTTCATCATGATAGATGACATATCCGCCCTCAGCCTTTACAATAAAGATGATACGGTCAGAAAATTCATTCGAGATTTCCTTTCACATATAGACCCACTGGATGCCTTCATAGTTTCTTTTGCTTTGGATGATAATTACAATAAGGAACTCTACACCTTTATCAAGGAATATTGCGACACAGAGGTCTTCATCAACCCAGATGAGAACGTCATAATACATAGGAATCAGAAACCGGCTATGGCCAAGGGAATTGATAAAAATACCCCGCGTAGCAGGCTGAAAAACCTGGTATCCAGAAGATCCAGGACCTTAATGCCCTCACGTGGAAAAGAGGTGATAATATGAACTATGAATTCCCAAGAATAGCTTCAGGAATAAGTGGATTGGATAGCCTTATAGACGGTGGCTTCCCGCATCCATCGGTACAGCTTGTAGCAGGGCCAGCTGGAACTGGCAAGACGACCTTCACCCAGAAATTCCTTTTCTCGGGGGCAGAGAAGGGAGAGAAAGGTGTGTATTTCACCACCCTCAGTGAGCCTCCCCAGTGGGTGATCAGATATTTATCTAAATTTGATTATATAAATAAAGAACACATGGGTACCAAAGTGGAGTTCGTGGATCTTTCACAGGTGATAAGGGACGGCGATCCCGAACGAATATTGGACTTCATCGATGACAATATAGGCAGAACAATGGCCAAGAGGATCGTTATAGATCCGGTCACAGTGATAGAGTCCTTTATCGGCGAGGATTATCGACCATTTCTCTTCGACCTTGTCAATCATCTGAAGAATTGGCAGGCCGTGACCATACTCACGGGAGAGGTCAAGCAAGGAGAGGATTATCCTTCAGACGCGGCCTATTCCTCAGATGGTGTCATTCTTCTCACCTATGTGGAAGATGATGGTGCCCGAAGAAAACACATCGAGATACTGAAGATGCGAGGGACCGATCATAGAACTGGCAAATTATCCTTCAGCATAACCAAGGAAGATGGTATCGTCATTTTATCCGGGAAATTCT
>JAGLQE010000333.1 GCA_023137005.1 Thermoplasmata archaeon | reverse complement strand
TATGTAGCTATCTTCCCGGAGGCTTGCCCTTTCTCGACTTCACTGGTCTTTTAGGGTTATTGTGATCCCGCGGAGAATTGTACTTCTTAAGCTTCTGGCCCTGGTTCTTATCCTGCTTGGACCCCAGTCTGATCTCGTATGACTTGCATATGGCCTTGTTCCCACTGTCAATGCCTTTTTTATTGCAGAATCCCTCCACCCAGTATGCGCAATTGGAGCAATTGTACTCGCCTTCTTCCAGCTTTCTCTCAACAGTGATGAAGGCCACGGACACCATGCCGGACTTAACCCTGTACATGAATGACTGGTAGGGGATATTCTTCCACTTACAGTATATGGTTGAAGCTGATGGAGGATCGCGATCGTCATAGTAGCCTTTATCCCGATCATCGCCACCCCAGACGGCCGTCATCGTGGTCATGGACCTGCAATCTGGACAGAACATCTTTCCACCAGTCTCGACCATGGACCTGCACTTTGGGCAATGTCGTTTCATGGTATTACTACTATGATGTCCTGGTATTTAATTATTCAATAAACCTACATGTAGCCTCCATCTACTCCATGAGGGTATATATGCTCATGCGATTTTACTCATCATGACACCCGTAATGCTACTCATCGCCATCCTGATCTTCACCCTGATAGGATGCGGCTTTGGAATTTTCACCGGCCTGATCCCAGGTATTCATGTGAACAATGTCGCCCACATGGTACTTGTTTCCCAAACTGGAATTATCACGCTGGCCACCATGCTCTTTGGCTGGGCCGGGCCAAGCACTGGAGACCTGATAATCATCATATCCAGTTTGATAATCGGAACGGTTATCACCCACACCTTCCTGGATTTCATACCATCTGTTTTTCTGGGGGCTCCGGACGGGGATACGGCCCTATCGGTCCTGCCAGGTCACAGGATGCTGATGGAAGGAAGGGGATTCGAGGCTGTCAAATGCTCGGTCACTGGTAGTTTCGGGGCCATGATTTTTTCTCTCGTGCTGCTCATTCCGCTCAGACTTTTCATTGGCCAGCCAGTCAATGCATACGCCGACCTGGAGGCTTTCATTCCCTATATCCTGATATGCGTCAGCACCTTTCTCATACTCGGAGAGAGTGCCAGAGCCAGGGAGGAATTCCAGCTCAATGACATGGAGATGGATGGCTTCATCATGAGCGGGAATGTTGGAGCACAGGATTGTGCTCACGATGGAATGGCCAAGCCAGATATAGGAAATGTGAAGGCCGGAGAGGCGGAAATGGTGGCTATCAGGGGCAAGGTCGTGAATGTTTTAGGATCAGATGATCAGACGAAGATAATTCTACAGGATGGTAAGAAGAAAATTCATGTCCGGCTCCACAAGTGGAACCATCACATTCCCGATGTGGGGGACGTGGTGGTCGCCATGGGCGAGGTGAAGCCAGTGGTTTCTTGGAAGGATCACATGCTCAAGAGAGGGATGGCCCTGGGTGTTTTCCTATTATCCGGATTTCTGGGATTGGTTTTACTGGCTCCAACCGGATTGGTGGGTCAGAACCTGTACCTGATAAGGTTTGTATCCTCAGATACTGGCATCATTCTTTTATTTCCCATGTTCACCGGATTGTTCGGACTATCCACCATGATCCTCAGTCTCAGAGATAAACCAGTCATTCCCGAGCAGCAGGTTGACGGGGTCAAGGTCAATGTATCGACCCGAAGGCAGTGGAAGAGCATCATCGCCGGTAGCCTGGCCAGCATTTCTTCTCTCTTCCCCGGGATATCCAGTGCCATCGCGACCATGATATCCGTGAACCTTCACGGAGGACGGGACTCTGAGGGAGAAACATCTGCCAAGAAGGGTAAAAATAAACATGAGAAAAATGAAAATGATGAATCCAGTGAGTTCATTATCTCGGTTTCCTCCGTTAATACCTCAGTTGGAATATTCAATTTACTGGCTTTGTTCATAATCATGAGGTCCAGAAGCGGGGCCATGAAAGCCGTGGAGGCCATCATGGGCTCCGATATTTCTCCGTGGGATCCGATATCCAATGTCCCACTGGAGCTGGCATCACTACTTCTGGCAGCATTGGTGGCTTCCATTGTCGCGCTCTGGCTCACCCTGAAGTTCGGGAGGATATTCGCCACCCACTTTAGTAAGATAAATTATGAAAAACTCGTCTGGGTGGTCATTGTATTCCTGATAGGGATGATCGGAATATTCTCGGGATTGCTGGGGCTCGTGATACTGGGGATCACGACTTTCATGGGCTTCATACCGCCATTGATGGGTATCAAAAGAGTGCATCTAATGGGGAGTTTGGTATTGCCTGTTATCGTGTACCTGATATGATGTAGAGAAAGATCAAACACTATGGACCTCGACTATCTGCAAGCTCAGGTCCGCGGCCTTCGTGCTGTGGGTGAGCCAGCCCAATGAAATGACATCCGCATGTTCCGCATATTCCATGATATTATCGGGCGTGATGCCGCCTGAAATTTCAATTTCTATTTCAGGATCGATCTTTCTAACTTCGGTGGCAACCGCCTCCACCTCCCACGGTGTCATATTGTCCAGCATGATGATATCGGGACCTGCTTTGGCGGCTTCTATCGCTCCGCCCATGTCCACGACCTCGACTTCCACTTTCACGCGCTGGCCATTGGGCATCGGGTTTTCCTTCGAGTAAACCCTACCTCTCTTGACGGCTTTGGTTATGGAGCCCAACATCATCAGGTGATTGTCTTTGATAAGAATTTGATCCCAGAGGCCCACACGGTGGCTCACGCCCCCGCCCAGGATCACGGCCTTCTTCTCCCATTCTCTGAAGCCTGGCGTGGTCTTCCGGGTGGCCGACACTTTGACATTGGGGTTCACCTCGTGGCACGCGTCCACCAGCATACGGGTGGTCGTGGCGATCCCGCTCATCCTGCACATGAAATTGAGGGCCAATCTCTCGGCTTTTAAAAGAGATTTGGCATCCCCGGTTATGGACATGATCTCCTGACCGTTCTCCACCATCTGGCCATCCTGGTATTTTGGAAGGACCCGCAATCCTTCATTCTCGAATATCTTGACAGCTTCTTCGATCCCCGCTATGACACAATCCTCCTTGGCCACGATGATGGCTCCGGCTCTCTCGTCGGTCAGCAGTGCCTCGCTGGTCACATCTCCTGTGCCCAGGTCCTCTGGCAGGAAGTCATAGGGTTCTATCATGAGGTCTGCCATGGAATACAGGATAAAAAGATTTGCTAAAGCAATGTGTTAACAAGGAATATGATAGCAAAGCATCAACCCTTTGAACATGCCCCGCCTGAAGAAAATCGTGGCCTCAGTAACCGAGTGGCCAGATTTTCGAA
>JAGLQE010000332.1 GCA_023137005.1 Thermoplasmata archaeon | reverse complement strand
CAATGAGTTCATTTACAATATCAGATGGGATTGAGCCAGCCTATTGACCTATCTATCTTATCCATCCTTTTCCAATGTCCTCATTCATATATAAGTGCCGAGCACTAGCCCGAGCCAGTCAGGTACCAGGCGGCCAATAGGGTACTGACCACCAGAAGCACAATACCCGCCACCTTCAGCCACGATATCGGAGCATGACCCTGAACTTCTCCAGTCTGCCCATTGACAAGGAAATGATATGTCTTTTTCTTGTACTTATAGGCCGCCACCCAGACCGGGAGCAGAATGTGCTTGTAAGTGATATTCGATAGATCAGTATACACGCTGAGAGCTGTATGTGTATCTCCGGGAATATCCCTGGCGCATGCTGAACGCTCGGATCCTCTAACTTTCCTCTGGGCTGTTATCCAGCCTTCCTCCAGAGGAATACCGTATTCCTCCGCCTGCCAGCCTGCGAGGAAGTCTGATGTGTAAGGGACCAGTCTATCAAGATGATAGGGATATATCTTGGTGGCAAGCTCAGGATCAAGGCCCCGGGATGCTGGAATAAGAGTATCATTGTAGAAGCCCGATCTCTGGCCATTGGATGGCACCCATCTGGTCTTTCTCACTCGTCGGGTCTTGGTTCCCTCGGATGTGCGATAGGTTTCGGTCACATAATAATAATAGCCAGACATGGCCGTCCACCTGGAAAAGGCATTACAATCATAGGTCCAGAAAGGTGTGTAAATGCCGCGGATATTCTTCAGCCTGCCCAATTTTTTGAGATTAGAGGGACGGAAAAAACCCTTGCCCAGCCATTTCTTGTATAGCCACAATGCCCTGTCCTTATCAATGGCAAAGGGAATGAGTGTCTCTGGACGGATGAGATTGGGATCAGGCTCCAGTTCCTTCACGAAATTGGAGCCACAAAAAGCACAATTACCAGATAGCTTGAGGTCGGCAGTGGTCCTAGCACCGCAAGAATCACAGGTTATGGCCTTGACCTTGACATCCCAGCCAGTTGCCCTGGGGGCGGAGAATATATCATGCTCCAAGATCGCCTTCCTCTCTACCTGGATGACCTCCTTGGAACCGCAATACTCGCACTTGAGCCCGCGTTCATCAGGTTCGAACCTCAGGGGAGCTCCACAGCTCTGGCATTTGAAATCCTTTGCCATGGCGGGATAAATTCGATCTTATGATATAGATTTTACTGAATGATGCAAAAGCTTTCCTCCTGTAAATTTAAGTATCATTCTGCCAATGACCAATATGATGCTCCCATATTATCTGGTATTCGGAGTTCAGGAGTACCTGAAACAACGTATATCTAGCATGGATCGGGCGATCGGATGTTCCCTGGCACCAACGATACAATGTAATTTGGAATGCAAACATTGTTATGAGGTGGGTAATAGAAGATCCGGGCAGAAAGAACTCTCTCTGGAGGAATTCGATGCTCTTGCCGAACGACTGGCAAGACAGGGGTTGAAACACTGCACCCTGACCGATGGTGAGCCTCTGATATCAAGGGATTCCATAGCCAAGTGCGAGTCCGCGGTGAGCCATTTCTGGATAAACTATATCGTGACCAATGGAACGCAGGAATTCATAGACCTACCAGTATCCTATATCATGAGCCTCGATGGTCCTCAAAAAGTGCATGATTCCATACGGGGGAAGGGAGTATTCGAGAAAGTGAAGGGAAATCTCAAGTCCGCCCCAACAGATAAGATATGGGGGCTGTGCACTCTTAATTCCATCAATTATCAATACATCGAGGATACGATAGAGACCGCCAAGGATCTTGGATTGAGGGGATTGATGTTCAACTGGCACACACCTTCAAGACTTGATGATCCTCTGTGGATAGATCTGGAAAAGAGAAATAAGAACATAGACCAGATACTGGAATTGAAGATAAAACATCCTGATCTGATATACAATGAAGGGCATG
>JAGLQE010000331.1 GCA_023137005.1 Thermoplasmata archaeon | reverse complement strand
TCCAGCTTTTTTGGCCACTCTCTTCCCTATATCAAAATCCAAGCTTCCCTCCTCTCCAAATGTAAAAGTAACCACATTTTCTTTTGGGATGCACTTCAATGTGGCATCAAGTATTGCTCGCGAATCAAGTCCACCACTAATTGGAATAATGATCTTTTGTTCCTTTGCAACTCTTCTCTCAACCGCCTTATGCCAATGGTTCCCTAATTCGTCTATCAATGGGTCTTTGTCATTTGATAGTTCTTCCTCTTGATATTGAAGGGTTGAATATTGTGATATACTGATACCATCCTCTGTAAGTTCAAGAATAGATCCTGCAGGGAGCTGGAACATATTATCTAGAAATGTATTATCTCCTAAAATATAACCAAAAAGAAAGAAATCAGCTATGGCATCCTTTCTCAATGCTCCTCCCTTTCCCATCCTTAGCAATGGTGTTATTTTTGGAGCAAAGTAGAAATCATCTTTCCCTATGGCATAAAACACCTTCGTGAGTCCATTTATATCGTTTACAATGGTCAATTTCTTGTCATGATTATCATAAATAGCAGCTGAGAATGATCCATTGATCATATTCAATTCATCTAGCTTATTGTTAATATATAAATCAAGTATTCTTGTTGATAGATCCTGATGAACATCATCGAAAGTTTCCCCTTGGGAAACAATAGAGATAGTATCATTCAAATCATCATTATTTGATTTATCTATATCTATTCCAGCTTCTCCGAGGATAAAATCATCACCAACAATTTCCTTTTTGATATGTAATCCTGCATCTTTGATAATAGATAAGAATTGCTGTTTACTCTCGTCATCATTCTTTTTATCGATGTATCCGAATATACCTGCCATTAAGTACCTCCCGGATCTGCGTAATTATTTATGTGATTTATTATCCCTTCAGCAAGCCCTTCAGCGCTTATTTCCTTTACAGCTATATGTTCTGATCTTTCCCTGAAGATACCTTCCAATCCACCCATATCAAACCCAATTATAATTTTTCCTAATGACATCGCCTCCTCTGCCACGATAGGGTGCCCTTCTGGAACAATGCTGGGTATAGCCACAATATCACATATGGAGTAATAATTACCTAATTCCTCGTGAGGCACACGCCCTAGAAAGGTCATTTTTGGATCCTTTGCAGACTTGTCCTTTGCCAATTCAGAAAGGCGACCAGATCCTGCAATTAATAATTTTATCTTATCATGTTCTTTCTTCACGATATCAAAAGCTTCCATGAGGATCTCTATGCCCTTCTCAGGCTCTAGACGACCCACATATAAGATTGTAAAATGATCTTTTGTATCATACTTTTCCTTGAGTTCTTGTATCACATCCAGGTCACTATCCAATGACATTACATTTGGAAGTATTTCAATGAAATCATCTCTGATCCCAAATGATATCATCAATTGTTTATGGAACTCACTAACCGCAAGCGCTCCTTCTGCTCTATTCCATAGATATCCTTTGAGCATAGACATAGGTACAAAAAAAAACCCAGACAGTATCTTTCCTATCTTTGGAATTGGTTGTTTGCTTATCTCTTCGATACACTGTGCGCAATTCAACCTATCTTTTAGTGTGCAAAGCTCTGGCTTTGGATTGGTCGGGCATAGCCAATCATACCTGACGATATAGGGTATCCGAAGGAACCTGGCGGCGATCATGGGTGCCAAGGACAATTGATATGTCTTTCCGATAACAATGATATCTGGCTTGATCCTCTTTAAATGGCCTATTATTCTAAGAAAAATAAGGGGTCTGAATGATTCCCTGTAAACGAATGTGGCCGTGGATAATCTGTCCTCCATCATTACATAGGGAAAATAATTGCCGATCCTTATGATGTGTTTTTTTTCCTTTGGTAATTTCTTGACATAATCCAGTGAAATAACATTTGTCTGAATGCCAATCTCA
Organism: Thermoplasmata archaeon; assembly: GCA_023137005.1. Classification (GTDB taxonomy): domain Archaea; phylum Thermoplasmatota; class Thermoplasmata; order SG8-5; family JAGLSY01; genus JAGLSY01. Next base: position 4,133 of record JAGLQE010000331.1, on the reverse strand, counting down.
TTCAGTTCATCAACGAATATCTCGGAGGCTACATCACTACCCCCGCTGAGATCGATCACTCCCTCTGGAAATGGGGGAAACATATTTGTTATTAAGACAACTTTTTTAACATCCATATTTTTAATATGGCTTGTCCATGGAAGCATCTTCTTTTAGACATCCTTTTCACTATATATATTTATGTATTTATTTATAATTCCATTGATATCATGTCTTTCGGAAACAAAATGTTTTCCATTTTCCGCTATCTTATTTCTTAATTTTGGATCTTCCAATATCAATGTGATCTTCATTGTCAGGTCCTTGATGTCACCTATCTTCGTGAATAAACAGTTCTCCTCAGGTGTTAATGTATGGCTAAGCTCTCCGACTGGCGTCATGATCACCGGGATCTGTTTGGACATTGCCTCTAGAACAGAGATACCCAATACTTCGTATTTTGATGGCAAAACAAAAAGATCTATATCATCCAGAAATTCGACAACCTCATTGTGCCCTAAAGCTCCCAGAAAATTCACATCATTAGCACCCTCTGCTGATTTCTCCAATTGCTTTTTCATTGGGCCGTCGCCCACAATATATAATTCACAATCTGGATGGGACACTTTAATATTAGTAAATGCAGATATCAAAACATCTATATTTTTTTCTTCTGATAATCTTCCTACGAATGCGATCTTCTGAATACGATCTTTTGCTGGCTGTTCAATTTTCTTTGCAATATCAACGAATAATGGGATATAGATCAATTTTCCCTCTGGTATATTGAATACATCTCTCAACCATAGTCGCTCTGTTTTGGATACGGTAATTACTTTATCTGCAGAGTTAAAAATATACCTACCAAATATTTTGTATATCTTATGGAATAGATTTCGTGGGAATGTGGTTGGAAAACCAAAAGTATGCGGGGTGAAAATAAATTTCCTATCTTTTCTAGCAAGAGTAGCAAAGAATGCTGGTAATGTATGATAATTGTGTGCATGGATCACATCACATTCTGCTTTCTTAAGATAAGAATGTATCCGTGGAGCGATATAATAAGCCTCATTGGGTGCGAAACTCTTGAATCTTCTTATTTCGACTCCATTGATATTTTCATTTTTTGGATATGATCCCGAAGGGTCTGTACAAATGACCTCTACTTCGAAACCTTTCTCTACCAATACTTCACTGATGGCTTTCACATGTGTTTCCACACCACCAATATCTGGAAAATATCTTGGTGTTACTTGGATGATCTTCAATGCCACCTCACCTACTTTGTTTTATTAATGGTATGATCTCAGTTTTGACTTTGTGCTTTTTGTAACAATTGCAGCTCATAATATTTCTCGCCAATAATTCATTATATCTTCCAATGTTTGTTCGAATGGTATCTCTGGAGCCCATCCAGTCTGATCCTTGAATTTAGTACAAGACCCAAGTAAAACTTCCACATCGGATGGTCTCATTCTTGCAGGGTCCTCTTTTATTGATATTTCTGCCTTTGATAGATCCAATAGCATGTTTAGCAATTCTTTGATCGTGATAGCTTCACCCGAGCATATATTGTACACTTCGCCTGGAATACCCTTTTCCAATGCAAGCCAATACGCTCTGACAATATCTCTTACATCACTGAAATCACGTTGGGCATCAAGGTTCCCAACATGTATCACAGGCTCTCTGCCTTTCTCAATTTCCACGACCTGCTTGGCGAAATTAGATGTGACGAACATCTCGCCTCTCCTGGGGCCAGTATGATTGAATGCCCTGGTCACGACAATATCCATTCCATATGACCTGTGATATTGTCTCCCGAAGAGGTCGGTGGCCACCTTGCTCACACCATAGGGGCTCAATGGTCTTAGTGGATTGTCCTCAGTTATTGGTGTTTCATCCGGTGTCACGAGTCCATATTCTTCACTGGATCCTGCGATCTGGATTTTTGAGTCCAGTTCTAATTGCCTTACAGCTTCTAATAAATTGATTGTTCCTATAGCATTACTTACGAAGGTCTCCTGTGGTGCATTCCAACTCATCGGCACAAAGGATTGTGCACCCAAATGAAATATATAATCTGGCTCTGTTGTTTTGAGAGTTTGGAACAGACTATGGCTATCTGCCAGATCCATATCTATCCACGTTACATCATTCTTAATATGAGATACATTCGTCATATCACTTCTTCGTCTTTTTGTTGCATATATCTCCGACTCTCCTTTCTTAAGTAGAAAATCTATCATATGGCTTCCGACAAACCCTGTAGCACCAGTTATCAATATTCTCATATTTTCACCTGAACCAATATCACATATTATCTAGTATTTTTGAATAGATCCGACCTGTTTTATCCCATCCCTTGTCTGGGATATCATATCCCTCATGGCCTTTTCGATTATAAATCTTTACAATGGCTTTTGTAATACTATCAGGGTCTTCCGGTGGTACGAACAGTGTTCCGTCATAATCCTCCATGGATTCTTTCAATCCGCCAACATGTGATACGATAATGGGTTTACCAAATGACATGGCAATATGGGCGACAGCACTTTGAGAAGCTCTGGTATAAGGAAGCACGACCAGATCGCAGGCTGAAAAATAATACGGTACCTCAGAGTCAGGAACATATTCAAATTTTGTATAGATATTATCTTTTTTGGCTGATGACCCAAATTTTAGAGATATATCTTTCGAATCCTCCCAAAGTTCACCGATTATCAACATCTTTGAATTCTTTATTATATCTTCATCCAGGTTTTCAAATGCTTTAAGTAAATATTGCACACCCTTGTAAGGGCGTATGAGCCCAAAGTATAGGATCACGAATTCTTCTTTGATATTCAGTTCGGATCTGGCAATATCCTTGTCAATGATGGAATAATGGTCATACAGGCCTAAAGGCACAAGGTGCACCTGCTTTTCATCGATCTTGTATCTCTCGGAGACCAATTTTTTATCACTGTTCGAATGGGTGACCACCGTGTCAATATTATATCTTAAGAGTGTGCCAGTGATCTTCGAATATATTTTGAATATAATATTATGTTCTTCTATTTGGTCTGTAACCTCGTGCATTTCAATGATGCATTTAGCTCGTCCCTTCAAGATATTGAACAAACTGATCAGCAAGTAAAGGTGTGCTATTGATGATGTCCACCATTGAAAGATGATTATATCTGGGTCATTCTCTTCAAGAAATTTCCTGGCTCCAAGCCAGCTTGAGATCGAGTGATAGTCCACACCATCAAAATTGTTGATCTCAGGTACATAATCCAGGTCTGTCAGCTGCTTTCCTATTCGCTCCTTACCTGGGAAGAGAAAATCCGGAAGCAATTTTCTCATGGAGATCACTGATACTGTATTTGACTTCACCAATGTATTGGCCAGCTGAACTGTGTAATAACTGATGCCACTAAGAAAGTGAGTTGATGGCCCTATTATACAAATTTTTTTTGAAGACATAATTAAACCATTCAGATTGGTGAGAGTAAAGATAATTTACTTATAATCTTTTCTTAGCATTATTATTTTAATCCAGATAACTTTTTTATAGTAAACCCTTCTACCTGAAGACGATGAAAATCATTGTTGCCTTTGGTACTAAACCATGCACTATAAAAATGGCCCCTCTAGTTAAAGAATGTGAGAAAAGAGGCCATGAAACTTATATACTATACTCAGGCCAACATTGGAGTCCGAATTTATACAATGAACTTTTCAAAGATCTGGAATTAAGACTTCCTGATTTCGATCTTGAATGTGGGAAGGATTCTTCTTCTTTAGTTCAGCTTGTCACAAATATAATGACCCGTACTGAAAAAGTATTAGAGGAAGTTAAACCCGATATAGTGTTCACTCATGGTGATACTTCCACTTCAATGTCTGTTTCATTATGTGCAAATCTATCTATGATGCCTGTTGGCCATGTTGAGGCAGGATTGAGAACATTCTCCAAAGAGCCATTTCCAGAACAATTGAACACACGCATCTCGGATGCTTCATCAGACATTTACTTTGCACCAATAGAGAAAAATGTAAATAACCTGATAAACGAAGGTTTTCCAAAAGATCGAATATTCACTGTTGGCAACACTGTGATCGACATAGCAAATTGGGCTGCTGAAAAACCTATTGAGGTCGTTAATAAA
>JAGLQE010000330.1 GCA_023137005.1 Thermoplasmata archaeon | reverse complement strand
CTCATGCTGGAGACCGTCACGGCCTTCGGAACCTTCATTCCAGATTTTGTACAGAGCTGGATGGACGCGCAGTTCGTCAATGCCACCGCTGAAAACACAACGGGAATAGCCGAGATCGAGACCTTCACAGGCGGCCATAAGGACATCATGGCAACTGACGGAATACCGAATGGAGCTCAGCAATTGACCAAAGACACAGTGGTATTCAAGGATAACTGGCAGAAGGTGGGTGTCATGAGCTGGGTGAGCAATGTCACTGTAGATCGTGAAGAGAAGAACATGACCTTCCAGATCCATGCCGGAGAGAATATCAATTGGCCCTCGGAGAATGATGACGGTTATGTCAATGGTATTATTTTCCTGGGGGGTTACATCTACCCAATGGGCCATGATATCTTCCACGACCCCAGCTATGTGGCCAATGCCCTGTTCTTGGATATCGGGATAGGCTTCATGAACCCGCTGGGTGCCCTGGTCCAGTTGAGCATGGTCGCGACCGCGGGAGTGGCCGTGGGAGCCATAGCCTACAATGGGATCAAGAGGATAAGAACACTACCCAAATAGAATAAAACCAAGACATCAATATCAAGCCTAACCACATGAAAGGCGATAAGAACAATCGCCTTTCATCTATTTTTTCCCCTTGGCTTTCATTTATCTATTAATAATCTCAGGCCTTAACCCATGACATGGACTGCAGTGTGATAATCCCGGCTAGGAACGAGGCCAGCCGAATAACCAAGACACTCCAGGCCCTGAGAGAACAGGATCACAAGGGGGAATATGAGGTCATTGTGATGGTGAATGCCAGCACGGATAATACTGTCGAGGTGGCTGGCAAGCTGGCCGACCGTGTGATAGACCTTGAGAAGGGAGGGGTGTGGAATGCCCGGAACCAGGGAGTGAAGGAGGCGAAAGGAGATATCGTTCTCTTCATAGATGCCGACACACTGGCGCCCAAAGATTGGGTCAGAAAGTACATGGAGGTGTACAATGGTGATGAGAATATCATGGCCGCTGGTGGACTTCTGTGGCCCATGGAGGATGGTTTCCGGAACAAACTTTCATTTAGAATATTCAACTGGCGTACCAGACAGTCCAGATATGCCATGTTATTCGGAGGTAATTCTTCATACCGCAGGGATTTCTTCCTGAAGACCGGGGGGTTCAGCGAGGATTCATGGCTGGAGGATATCGAATTGAGCGTGAGGGTGAGAGATGTTCACAAGGCCAAGGTGGTTCTTTGTCCCGATATAATGGTCATCACTTCAGTGCGAAACCACAAAGGCAAGAGGAACAAGCTCAAGTGGATCTACAGGACCTCGAAGGAATACAAGAGTATCAAGGCTCAGTGGAAGCGTGATTCACTCGATTCATAATGGAACCGGAACAGTGTTCTTTGGTGTCAGACCGATCTTGCAGGACCAGCATGTGTCCATCGTATTGTACATCAGGGCATGGCATTTCAGGCATTCTACCCATTCACTCCTCCGGGAAAGCGCACTCCTCTTTTCTGTTTTCGTATCAAACATGATTATCAGTTCTACAATTCCTCGGGCCTTTATATCTCATATCTCACCTTTATCAAGCGTGAGTATCAAACCTGAAAATAATGAACTATTGTTACTAGAAATAATACAAATGATGGATGAATGAGACCGATGAAGGGCAAACCAATATCAACCACAATGCAATTCACCATGCAAGGTGAGGTTCAATGGACATTTACAAAGAATATCCAAGAGAGTTTTTGAGTACGGACGATATAATGGGAGATCCAGACACCATAAGAAAGGCCTATGATAGGTTGGGCGAACTGGAAGTCAATGATAAGGACGAGGCATGGAAATGGATGGAGGCTTGGTCCGAGGTGAACTCAGCCACATCCGAGATAGTGGACCGCGCTTATTTCGAGATGACCAAAGATGTTCAGAACAAGGAGAATGAAGCAGAATTCTCACGCATTATCGAACATGTGGTCCCCCTCAGTGAGGAGCTGGAAGAGAAGGCAAAGCAGAGATTTCTCTCATTCCCGGAGGAATGGATACCCGGAGATTTCCAGATAGCGAAGATGAACTCCAAGTGGGATGTTGAACTATTCAATGAGGATAATCTGCCTCTAAACAGTCAGGACATGCTACTGAGAAAGGAATATCAGAAGATATCTGGCTCCTGGATAACTGATTTTGATGGAGAACAAAAGACACCCGCACAATTGCGCCCCCTACTGGAATCCACGGATAGGGACGTCAGGGAAAAAGCCTGGAGGGCTATACTGGATATGCACATGGCGGATTATGACAAGCTCAATGACCTGTTTGACAAGATACTGCCTATACGCAGGGAGATCGCCAAGAATGCTAATATGCCAGATTTTGTGGAATACAAGTTCAAAGATTACAGACGATTAAGTTACACCAAGGATGATGTGAAGGCCTTCAGGGATGCCATCCATAAATATGTGGTTCCAGCAGCAGGCAGGATCATCGAAAGGAGGAGACAGAAGCTCGGATTGGACACCTTCAGGCCATGGGACACATCGGTGGACCCGGACAATGCCCAACCACCCAAGATATATGAGGACATAGTTGACCTCAAAGACAAGGTTGCAAGGGTCATGGGCTCTGTGGATCCACAATTCTCTGATGCCTTCAAGCTCATGGACAAGAAAGGATATCTGGATCTGGAAAATAGGCCCGGCAAAGCACCTGGTGCTTATATGATGACCTTCGAGGAGGAGAGGATATCCATCATCTTCAGTAATTTTGTGGGCACTAGCAGGGATTTCGATACACTCATTCACGAGGGCGGCCATGCCATGCACGGCTTCCTTTCCCGACACCATCTCAAACAAGCAAGGGAGGTGCCTCTGGAATTCGCCGAGGTGGCCTCCATGTCACTGGAGCTATTGGTCAGGCCCTACCTGGACATAGTTTATAGCGAGGAGGATAGAGAACGTCTAGGCATCAAGCAGCTTGAGTCCACCATCATGTTCCTGCCTTTCATGGCATGTCTGGACGAGTTCCAGGCCTGGTTGTACACACACCCCGATGGTGCGGACCGCGAGAAAAGAGCCGAATACTGGAGCATGCTGACCGCCAAGTACAGGCCCACCATAGACTATTCTGGGCTGGACAAGCAGGCTGAACTGGGCTGGCAATACCTCCATGTATACGAGGTTCCTATGTATTATGTGGAATACGGAATAGCTCAGATCGGTGCTCTACAGGTCTTCTTGCGCTCGCTGGATGATCATGACGGAGCCGTGAAGGACTACCGCCACGCCCTCAGTCTTGGAAGCACGGTTGGACTGTCAGAGCTTTTCGAGGCCGCTGGTGTGAAGTTCATAATGAAACACCCAGAGGTCCTGGAGGACATGACCAATAAGATCATGAAGCAGATCGGATTGTAATGAATGAATAGATAAGAAACCGGCCAGTATAGCCTGGCCGGGCTTTTTCATTATTGAGCTTACAGACGAAAGGCTTATATCGAATACCGATATGTCGGACATCGATATGTCGAAATCCGATATACTTACCAAAGAGATAGCCAAGGACTTCCGGAAAGGCCTGCTCAAGTTCTTCATCTTGAAGATGCTGGAGCGTGAGGGTATGCATGGCTATGCCATGATGAGCCGAATAGAAGAAGTAAGTGGTTGGAGGCCCAGTTCAGGATCTCTACATCCAGCACTTATGAAGCTCAAAGGAGCTGGACTCATCAATGTGAGGGTGTCAGGAATGAAAAAAGTATTTTCCATCACCAAAAAAGGTAAGGCACAGATAAGAGCACTGGATGAGAATTTCGACGATGGATTGAATGCAATTCGAGATATATTCAAGAATCTTTAAGGAGGAATTCAAGATGAGTGAAAAAGAAATAATGGTAAATGCAAAGAACATCCATAAGACCTACAAGACTGGCACTGTCGAGGTCAAGGCCCTGAGGGGTGTGGATTTCACAGTTAGAAAAGGAGACATGATCGCTATAATGGGGCCATCTGGCTGTGGCAAGACGACCATGCTCAATTGCCTTTCAGGTCTGGATGAGGTCACCAGCGGAGTGGTGGAGATCGAAAGAACTGACCTTGCCTCCATGTCCGATAATAACAAGACCGAGCATAGGGCCCAGAGGATGGGGTTCATTTTCCAATTTTACAACTTACTACCGGTTCTCACTGCGGTGGAGAACGTGGAGATGCCACTTCTAGTGTCTGGCACACCTGCCAAGGAGGCAAGGAAAGCTGCCATCGAGATCATGAGGACCGTTGGTCTGGAAAAGGTAATGAACAGTAAGCCAGGAGCATTGAGCGGCGGTGAAAGACAGAGGACCACCATAGCCCGTGCACTCATTGCCAAACCGGCCATCATATGGGGTGATGAATTGACAGGTGATCTGGATGATGAGACCGCCAATGGCATCATGGACCTGGTAGCCAGGCTCAGGGATGAAACACAGGCCACTTTCGTTATAGTCACTCATAATCTGGAGATCGGGCGCAGGGCGGATAAGATCCTTTATATGAGAAGCGGAAAATTCGTGGCAGTCGAGATACCTGGCCAGGGCAAAGTGCCCATCGAGCAGGTTCATGTTGAAGAAGAACACGATGAGGCTGAGATGGCAGAGGCCAATAAGGAAGCAGTCAAGGAAGAATGATAGCAAGGTGAGAACATGGAAATCTCTGAATTAATTTTACCAATCATCGTCCTGGGCCTCATCATCCTGATGCTGGCCATGGGATTCAATCAACGGGTGATAGCCAAACTCGGCCTCCGGAATTTCACGAGGCACAAGAGCCACACGGTGATATCCGTGGCTGGTTTGCTCATAGGGACCTCCATCATATGTGCATCAATGGTGGTCGGTGATTCTATTGAATATTTCATTGTAGAAGAAACCTATGAAGGTCTACAGCTCATTGATGTGACCATAGAGGCTGATAATGGCGGAACCTTTGATGAGTCGATATTCACAACATTGAACAGCAATTCAGCACTGGCTGAACTCACTGATGGTATGGCGCCTTTGCTGGTGCATGGTGTGAGTGTTCGGCAACATGACTCGGGCCAATTCGAGCCCTCGGTCAATGTGATAGGGTTCGATGCTGTTCAAGATGAGGACTTTGGACTCTTCACCATGACCGATGGCAATGAGTTGAATGGGGCAGT
>JAGLQE010000033.1 GCA_023137005.1 Thermoplasmata archaeon | reverse complement strand
CCGCAAACCTAAAGGTTGCGGTATTAGGGCTTGGGGATGATTCAATAAATGATCTTCAAATTGTAGGATGCTTCATCACTATAATTGAAGATCAGGGCAGTTCTTGATAGCAAGCGTGGTTGAATCGATGAAGAACGAAGAGAATTATTTAAAAAAACTTTACATGATTTACATGTTTTTTTCGCACCATATATGAGCATGTAAAGCCCATGTTAGATGCGGATGTGCATAGGACATGGCAAAAAATGAAGCAAAAACAGTACGGGTGACAATAACCCTTGACAAAGCAACATACGATAAAATAAAAAAACAGTCAAAGAAAATTGGACTGAAATCTTCTACATGGATATCCATGGTCAGCACAGCTACTGTGAACAGTATTATCAAGATAAATGTTGAGAGTACAGATTGATCTAATTATGGATTTTATAGAAAAATGAAAGATAATTGAGGTTTAAAAAATGTCTTCGGAACTGTTTGATGAATTGGTTGAAATTTTGCATTCGGCGGGTGTAGGCGAAGCAAAAGAGATAATTCATGAGCAATGTGAGATAATCGGTAAAACTCCGGAAGATCTTGCACAAGACGATAGCAGATTCTTGATATTATCATTGATGTCACAACTTGGGGATTCGATCCCGAAAGATAAATGGGAAATAGTGGACGAGCGATTTAAGGAATTGTTTAATGAAGAAGTCACTGACTTTGGAAAAGTAAAGGGAGGAGTTATTAAAAGAGTTATGAGTTTCTTTTCTTTCAAAAGAGGCACAATTGGCTTAGAACAACTAGAAAAAATAACGATACCCTCTTCAAAAATACGGAATGAGGGTTGGTATCCAATATCCATATTGAATGAGATATTAACAGAAATTGAAAATTTATCCGCAACTACTGGATTTAACCGAGCCAAAGTGATTGGTGAATATATAATTATAAACAACCCCAACATGCCCATGCATTATTGGTTTGGAATCCTAAGTAATGAGCAAATCGAGGCTTTCAGCAATATTGATGAGATGTTTATCTTAGATGACCATTCAGTATCAGTAGCTAATGGCTGTTGTATATATTCTTTCAATGGAATTAACTCAGATCAATTACAGCAATTTGTACTAGGTATATGTGAGGGAATTCAAAAATTCAGGACTGGGCGTGCTGGTAGTGTTGAACTATTTCCTTTGGATGATGGACATACTCAGATAATAATTGAGGCCGATCCAAACACTTTTGAAACGGGGGGTTGGGCTTGAATATGTATCATAAGATTAATAAAAATCATATAGAATTTGAAAAAGATAATATTGAGATAAGTTGCGATTGTCTACAATGCAGATTGACAAGAATAGAATCTATGCTTTCTGAAATGTCAACTCAACTTGTTGAAGCAATGGAGGTAGTAAATGACCAATAATTACTTTTCCTCTATTTTTAGGATGATCTCTTCCCCCCATGAGGGGTTAACAACCCCTCATACTTTTTTTTCATATATTATCCAATATATCAAAATTATCATCTCCCCCCCCACGTATGGTGAGAGGCTTAAATCCTCTCATCATTTTTTTCTAAATGGGGGTGTATTATGAAACTTGTTTATCAACTATATGATGAGAATTTGAAGATCAACCCTTCTTCCATTACAGGGAGCTACTTGCTCCCTGCTTTTTTTAAATTACCTAGAGAGGAATATGTCAAGATTATGCAGTTCAATATAAAAATAAACCGTGGAGGTGAAAGTTTGTTAATAGATCGCCATATGATGAAAAACAAACAGATTAACCAAGTTAATAATGAAAATAAGCGCAGAAGCGCCGATCAGGAAAATATCATTGAAATTGGAGAACGTGTAATAATAACCCAGCCGGGAATATTCCACATGAAATGTGGAGTGATCGCAGGTAGATTAGATAACAATGACAAGCAGAATTGGTTTTTGATCAAGGTGGAAGGCCTGGAAGTTGGATTGCCTGAGAGCGATATCGAAAGAGGGGTCAAATAATGATCACAGTCATAAAAATTGGAAAACAAGGCGTAAGAATAATTGAAATAGAACGGAGGTAAAAGTATGAAATCTTTGAAAATAAAAAACAGAATGAATAGAGAAAATACCAGTTTAGCAGGTGAAACAAACACCACGAGCATCAAGGTTTTGGTAAAATGAAGCTTGGCCCAAAGATGATAGCCGCATTTCTCATAGTTGCTTTGTTATCTGGTGTTGTGGGCGCTGTGGTATTCGTGTCATTGACCGACGTGAACACCGAAGTCGATCATATGGAAGAGGATATTCACCAAATAGACAATTCCTTGGGGGAACTCGTTGATATTGATTTCCCTGCCACTGAGCATGGAAATAAGATTGAGGGCTTGGTATACGCTATGGAGGACGCCGCTGCCGAATATCTATTGGGAGATAATACCAGCAAGGCAAAATATCTTTCATTTAAACAGGAGGTAGAGCATCATTTGGAAGAATTAATGAGTCTTACCGGAGCCAATCATAGCGCAGAGATATCCAATCTTGAGGATGTGTTCGAGGAGTTTTACGGTGCTGCAGAAGACACTGAGGGCATATTTAACGAATATGATATAGAAATAGCAGCTGAACATGAATTGAATGAGGCAAGAAGCTCCTATGAAGAAGAAGTTCATCATGTTAATGGAGAGATAGATGCACTGGTAGCAGATATTGATCACATTAAGGTCCTGGCAAAAATAGATATGGATAATGCTGTTGAATCAGAATCCTATGCGACTGACATTCAATTAGATCTAGCATATCAACTGGCTGCCATAAATTCATATCTTTTGGGTAATTCAGGTGCCCTGGCAGAATTCAACGACATGGAGCAAAAATACGATGAAGACATGACTGCTTTGGATGCTTTGGTGGCATCTGGAACAGTGGACCAAGAAATTGTAGACTCTGTGATCAACGAACATGATCATATGGCCACTCAAGCGTTGACCTTATTTGCAGATTACGATGCTTTGGTATCCGAAGAACATCTGATGGAAACCGAAATATTACATATCGAGCATAACCTGGATGATCTAAACCTTTTAGTAACGGACTTGAACAGCAGCAAATTTATTTATAATATGGAAATCGCAGCCCTGCAAGCCGAAGTTACGGTATTTGAATACCTTAAAGGAGATGATGTAGCTACCAACTTCACAGTTTACAGGAATATATTCATTGAAAATGCCACAGTGCTGCTGGCAGCCGAACCTAACTATACAATAGAAATTAACGTTGTCATAAACGAGTTCCAGCATTTCATAGAGATTGTGGAAAATCCTATTACCCACTCCAGCCCAGGAATTTTTGCATTACATGACGAGATGATCATTATAGAGGGATTATTGAACAGTGAAATAATAGAGATGGAGCTAAATCTTACTGTACTGGTCGCCCATATGGAATCAAATAGGACCCAGGACGAAATAGTTTGGAACGAGACTTCGTTTATGGTAGAGTATGTATTGCAGTTACAGGTAATCCTAGGAAGTGAATTGTCCGCGGTCGATGCTTATGCTTTAGGAGACTCCGGATCTTTAACACTGTTCAATCAATACGAGATTGACTTTGCATCAAAATTCACTCAACTGGATGATTTGATTGACCCTGGAAGCCAGGAACAAGATACTCTAGACACAATCGATCTGGAACATACAATGATGCTTGTTGAAGCTCAAACAGTGTTCGACTCCTATGATAATGCACAGGCTGCAAAAGCCGCAGCCGCCTTGGCTTTGAGCGATTTCCATACAATTGGAGAGGAAATAGAATCCGAAATTGAAGATTTGTTGGTCACTCTAAAAGATGATATGCAGGTTGCGACGGAAGAAGCAAATACAGCATCCGCTGCAGCCATCGCTTCCCATGATGAAGTTAAGGATTCCACAACTTCTGCCATAGAGATATCTATAATCGTTGCGATCATAGCCATTATACTTGGGATCATAATCGGTTATTTCTTCTCAAGAAGTATCACCAGGCCAGTCACTAAATTGATGGATGGGTCGAAATCCTTGGCCAAAGGGGATTTCAACGCGAAACTGGACGTAAAGGCCGGAAATGACGAAATTGGAGAAATGGTAACAGCCTACCAAGGGATGCTTACCAATACAGCAGGACCACTAAGAGAACTAAATATTGTGGCCCAGGCAATTGCTGATGGCGACCTATCTATGGATATAAAGGTACAGGCAAAAGGTGAGATAGACGAGATAGTTCAGGCTTTCATAAAAATGCAGGAGAATCTAAGGAGCCTAGTAAGTGAGATACAGGCCACATCTGCTACAGTAGCATCTACATCTCAGGAAATGGCAAGCTCCGCTGAAGAAATGAATGCCAGCACACAGCAGGTGTCTTCCGCCATCAATCAGATATCCAAGGGATCACAGGAGCAAGCTGACAAGGTAGAGGAAACTGCTGGAGCGATGAAGCAGGTATCCACATCTGTCGATGATGTATCTATGAGAGCGGAAGCTAGCGTAGAGTCGGCCACGGTGGCAACTTCAAATGTTTCAGAAGGCAGGCAAGCGGTTGAGCAGACAGTAAAGAAAATGAAAGAGATCCAGAAGGTCGTAGCCAGCTCATCAGAGACCATAGAGACCCTCGGGGATAGATCCAAAGAGATCGGTGAGATCGTGGATGTCATTACCAATATCACTGACCAGACCAATCTACTTGCTTTGAATGCGGCTATTGAAGCAGCCAGAGCTGGTGACCAGGGTCGTGGCTTTGCTGTGGTAGCAGATGAGGTGAAAGCCCTTGCAGAGGATTCCAGAGAGGCCGCAGAACGGATCTCCAAGATGATCAAAGAGATCCAATCAGAGACCGATAAAGCAGTTGGATCCATGAAACAGGGAACCAAAGAGGTAGAAGAGGGAATGGCTCTGGTCTCACAGACAGATTCCTCCTTCCAGCAGATCGCGGATGCAACAGAGAAGGTCAATAGTGAGATCGGTGGAATATCAGCAGCAACACAACAGCAGAAAGCAGGCACTCAGCAAGTGGCTGCAGCAGTGGATGGTATAGCCAGTATTGCAGAAGAATCCGCCTCGGCAAGTGAGGAATCCGCATCATCTACTGAAGAATTGACTGCTTCAATGGAAGAGATGACCGCGCAGGCCCAGGAGCTTTCAGAAATGGCATTATCCCTACAGAATAGTGCTGCTCGATTCAAACTTGGAGATGAGGTTACAAAGAAGCATAAAATGACCCAAAAAGCCCCTCCTAAGAAAATGAAGAAAATAAAGAAGAACGAGGCTCCAGTACCACGACCAAAGGACAAGACACCCATACCCGCAAACATGGGAGAATCACTTCTGAAAAGAGGAATAGAGCTTCCAAAGGAGGAGTGATATGGCAAAAGATAGAGGAAAAATAGAACTCAAAGGGGACGAGGTACAACTCGTCTCCTTCATCCTCGGAGATGAGACATTTGCTATTGATGTTGCCCAGGTGCATGAGATCGTCAGATTGGAAAAGATCACAACGGTTCCAAGAATGGCTGATTTCATAGAGGGTGTGGTCAATCTCAGAGGCCAGATCACAACGGTCATCGATATGAGGAAACGCTTTTCAATGGATTCAATTGAGAGAAGTGTACAATCAAGGATAATTATCGGTGAGGTGGGCTCTTTCCAATTTGGAATGATAGTGGATGCTGTTTCTGAAGTTATCCGTGTATCTCCAGATGATATCGCACCTCCGCCTGAGATCGTGACCAACAATATAGATTCCAGTTATCTAAAAGGCATCTGTAAATTGCCGGGCAACCTTGTGATGTTGTTGAACCTGGACAGTATATTGAGCGAAGAGGAAATTGCACAGATCGACAAAGTGGCAGATTTCGGCGGTGGGGCGGTGGCCTCACCATCCATGCCCGTAAAAATTAAGGAGGATTAAACATGGAAAACGAAAACAATGGAAAGACCGTATTGGTCGTTGACGACTCGGAGGTCATGCGGGAGATGATCAAGGATTCCCTTAAAGATAAGGGATATATTATTGCTGGTGAGGCAAAGGATGGTGATGAGGCCCTTGTGAGATACAAGGAATATGAACCAACCGTTGTCACAATGGATGTGGTCATGCCGTCAACACATGGCATAGATGCCATAAAGACCATCATCGAACATGATCCAAAAGCAAGAATCGTGGTCATCAGTGGATTACATCAGAAATCATTGGTAATGGATGCATTAGATGCTGGTGCTAGGGATTATATCATCAAGCCCTTCGAGCCCGATGACCTGATCTCAGCCATAGAAAGAAGTATAACGGGTTGAGAAAAGTGAGCCAACCCATACGCGTCCTGGTGGCAGATGACTCTGCAATAATGAGGAAGCTATTGAAAGATCTACTTGAATCTGATCCAGATATCAAGGTGGTCGCAACTGCTAAGAATGGAGCAGAAGCTGTAGAGATAGCTTCGAGCCAGAACATCGATGTCATCACAATGGATATAGAAATGCCAAAGATGGATGGATTAACAGCATTACAGCATATAATGGGCAAGAAACCCACGCCTACTATCATGATAAGTGCCATGGACAAACGTAATGCGGACATTGTGATGAAATCACTGGACCATGGTGCAGTGGACTTCATTTCAAAAACATCTGGTAGCCTGTCGTTTGACATTGAAAAGATCGGACATGACATCATCAATAAGGTAAGAGTAGCCTCTGAAGTCAATGTGAAAAAGATATCCCGCCCGAGGATCGTCAGACCTTTGATATATACTCGGAAAAAAGTTTATGGAAAGAGTAAGATCATTGCCATAGGTGCATCAACTGGGGGGCCAAAGGCCCTTCTGGAGGTATTGTCCCTTCTACCTAGAGATATTCCTGCAGGGATAATTATAACCCAGCACATGCCAGAAGGTTTTACGAAATCATTTGCTGAGCGTTTGAATTGGCAGTCATCAGTTGAGGTGAAAGAGGCGGAGCATGGAGACCGTATCATTCCTGGTTTGGCATTAGTCGCCCCTGGTGATTACCATATGGAGGTGGTCAATGGCAGAATTGCCTTGAATAAAAAACCGAAAGTGAACTCGATACGGCCTTCGGTGGATGTCATGATGACATCAGCAGCCAATATCCATGGGAAGAATGTCATAGGTGTTCTATTAACTGGCATGGGTGCGGATGGTGCCAAGGGAATGAAAGACATAAAGGGTAATGGTGGACAAACCATTGCACAGAACAAGGAGTCTTGCGTTGTTTTTGGAATGCCGAAGGAAGCAATTGCTCTTGGCGGTGTGGATAAGGTAGTACCATTGAGCGAAATAGCCTCTGTGATCCTGAAATTTCTTGAAGGAAGGAGTGATTGAATGAACATTTCGAAATATAATGAATCTTTCATTGGTGAGGCAAATGAACAATTGACAGAGATGAACAAGCTTCTTCTTATCCTGGAAAAGGATCATAAGAATATAGATGCTTTGAATGATTTCTTTCGGGTCATTCACACATTGAAAGGGACCTCGGCCATCCTTGGACATATGGAGATACAAAATGTATCTCATCTGATGGAAGACCTGTTGGACAAGTTACGAAGCAAGGAGATAGATTTCAACCAGGAAAATATCGATATCCTATTCGAAGGTGTGGATACATTGGAGACCATGATCGACAATGTTGCCAAGGAAAAAAAACAGATACATGGAAAGGAACTGATCTCTAAATTAAATGCCTCTTTGATATCTGAAGCAGAAAAAACAGCAGATAAAGAAAGCAATACTGCAGATGAGATACTTGATTTAAAAGATATAATATTTATGTTGAAGCCAGAGGAAAAGAAAACACTGGGAGCTGAAATAAAAAAAGGCTCGAATACCTCTTTGATCACGATCATCATCGATGAGAAATGTAAATTGGTAGAGGGCAGGGCCCACCAGATATTCAGAGACCTAAAGGAGTTCGGTTCAATAATTCGTTCTGTTCCAGATAAAGAAGAAATCGGCATCTTGGAAGGGTCTCGATCATTTCAGATCATATTTTCCACATCCAAAAATGAGGAAGAAATAGAGGATGTTATATATCAAACTCCAGAGGTTAATAATATCATTTCCGAGCCAATAGATTCATTGAGCAATCAAAAAGTAGAGGAGAACAATAGATCAAAGACCATCTCGGCCGGCGAAACAATTCGCGTCAATGTACAGCTTCTGGATGCACTTCTCAATCTTGTCGGGGAGAATATGATAAATAATATCCAGATCAATCAAATAGCATCTCAACATAAGAATAAGAACCTTGATGTGGCATTGAAGGCAAGCAATAGGCTGACCGAGGATCTGCAGCATTATGTGCTCCAGATGAGAATGGTTCCCATAGACCATATTTTCAGGCTATTCCCGAGAATGGTAAGGGACATGGCCAAAGATGGGGATAAAGAGATAAATCTGGTCCTTGAAGGTGGCGACATCGAGATGGATCGTGGTCTTCTGGATGAGATAGGGGATTCACTCGTGCACTTGCTCAGAAATGCCATAGATCATGGTATCGAGCCCAGTGATGCTCGTATGAAAGCAGGCAAGGAAAAAGCTGGAACCATCCGCTTATCAGCTCACAGGGACCAAAGTTACATTGTGATAGACATATCCGATGATGGAAAGGGTATTGATGTTGACAGGCTCACGAAAGCAGCCATTGAGAAAGGAAATGTCAGCGAGAAGGATGCAGAGGCAATGAATGTAGATGAACGATTATCCTTGATGTTCCTGCCTGGTGTTACCACTGCAAAAGAGATCACGGATATTTCAGGAAGAGGCGTAGGACTGGATGTGGTCTACAGTAAGATCAATTCACTCGGCGGCACGGTAAACATCAAAACAGATGTCGGTAAGGGTACTAAGATGACCATCAAGCTACCACCGACAATGGCAATAATCAAGGCATTGCTCATCAATATTGGAGATGAAACATATGCATTACCACTGGAGAATGTTGCAGAAACAGTCCTGATCAATCATGAAATGGTCCATACTGTGGGCAAACGCGATATGTTCAAATTAAGAGATGAGATATTACCATTATTTGACCTTAATAATGAATTTATAGGGGCTAGTACACGAGATGATTCTGGTCTGTCAGCAGTAATTGTAGAAAAGGATTCTACCAGAGTGGGCCTGATAGTGAATGATTTCATCGGCCAGCAGGAGATAGTGGTCAAGACAGTTGGTGGAGAATTGCGAAGATCCAAATACTTCTCAGGTGCAACTATCCTTGGAGATGGCTCGGTTGCGATGATAATAGATGTGGGGGCTTTCACATAATAGGCAATAATGGTAATAAAAGATCCACAAACAGGGATGTGAAGGAACTCATCAAGCTTCCCGGGATAGGATTGCTAAAAGCAGATATATTATACGATGCAGGATACAGAACATTGAGGGAGCTCAAGAGAGCCAGTGTTGTCGAACTTATTCAGATAGATGGGATCGGGCGGGTATCTGCGGCGGAGATCAAGACGGCTCTGCGTGAGAAAGACCTCGAGGATATCTGTGCAACAGAATTTACAGAGGAATTGATAGGCCATGAAAGCAAATGCCCACTTTGTGAAACAGTTATCAGCACTTATGAATCTGTGTGTTATGAATGTGGAACAACATTGAAGGTATCGGGTGACACAGAAGATGAAACAGAAGAGGATACGAATAAAAAAGCATTATCACATTATGATAATGAGCTATTGATATCACCAGATAATATCGAGCTATGGTATGCCAGAGGTTCAATCCTGATGAACATGGAGGAATATATCAAGGCTCTAGTGTCATTTGATAAAATCCTTAACATAGATCCACATAATCAGAACGCCTGGATGGCAAAAGCAGACCTCTTCAATAAGATGGAGGAGCCATTGAATGCCGCAGAATGCTATTCACACGTGGTATCAAGGGCCGCTCTGGATCAGGTCATCGAAGCATCTGGAGAATATGAACACATTGGAGAAAATGAAGATATTGATGATGAGGAGATATCCACATTAGAGCTCCAAGACCCTGAAGAATTAAAGAAATTATTATCAAAAAAGGCTGCGGACCTCAAGGAATTACTTATTTTTGCAAAGGATCTATCAATAAACATTGACAAAGAGAGGGGTTATATTATCCAGGCGATCCAGTATAATAGAAAAGGGCGCACCAAGGAGGCAATAGAGCTCCTGGATAAAGGATGCGCTAAAATTGAAAATGTGCTAAAAGGCAGTACATTAACATCTACTATTGATGAGAATAACATGAGAAAAGGAGGCAATGTATGAATGAAGAAAAAAGCATAAATTATGAGAGAATTGCAAATTTGACAGATATCCAAAAGGATGCATTACGAGAAATTGGCAATATAGGCGCGGCCCATGCCGCTACTGCATTATCCAGCATGTTGAAGGAGACCATCATGATAGATGTGACAAGCTCACATATCATAGGTATTGAGGATATGCAGAATGAATTGTTTGGAGATCCCTCAGATAAAGTTGCAGGTGTGTTCATGCAGGTTACTGGCAGTGGAACCCATAACCTCCTTATGTTGTTCCCCTTTGAAAATACACTTCAACTTGTGGATATGTTCTTCAAAAGGCCCATAGGCACATCTACTGAACTATCCTCTAAGGATGAATCAGCTATCAATGAGATTGGAAATGTGTGCGCCTGTGCCTATCTTAATGCAATGTCCGATCTTCTGGGTATCACTTTATTCCCCACCGTGCCTGGTTTAGCCGTGGACATGCTTGGAGCTGTATTACAGTTCCCAGTCTTGGAAATTGGCAGGAGGGTGGATTATGTCATAATAATCCAAACTCAGTTCATAAGAAATGCTGATAGGTTCAATGGGTATTTCCTCTTCATGCCAGATGATGATGTACAGAAGGCCATTATGGATAAGTTCAAGATAAATGTGAAGTGATGCATAATGTCAAAAGAAATACTTGTTGAAGTAGGAAAATATCGGGTTGCCTCCAATCCAACAATATTGAAAAGCATTGGTATAGGTTCTTGTCTGAGTATAATATTATACGAGCCAGACAAGAGAATTGGTGGTATGATCCACGCTATGCTCCCATATTATGGAGAGGGTAGAGATAAACACAATCCGATCAAATACGTTGACACATCAATATACATCTTATTGGACGATTTGCTCAGAATGGGAGCCAAGAAAGAAAAGATAATTGCCAAGATAGCCGGAGGTTCCCAGATGTTCTCATTCCTCGGCTCGGATATTATGAATGTGGGAGAGCGAAATATCAAGGCTGCCAAAGAGACCCTGAAGAAAGAAAAGATAAGACTGAAATCAGAAGAAACAGGTGGAAATTGTGGAAGAACAGTGATACTGGACATGGTCACTGGTGGTCTTACGATAAGGAAAGTGTCGGAGAACATAGAGCAGAATATATGATATGAAGAATGGAGGACATGAATGGCAACAAAATCTTTCCAGGAGATCGCTCGTGAGACCGAGCAAATTGTGGGCAATATCGGTGTGTTCATGGTTGAGGAGCAGTGCAGGAGGATTGGAAAATGCCCAGATACGCTTCAGCCAGAGGATGAGCCACTTCTTATAATGGAGATATTGACTATTGCATCAACAGTAACACCACTCAGCAACTGGAAAAAACTGGAACGCGTCTTCAAAAGGAGGATATCCGGCATCAAATAAGGAGAAGAATGAACATGAATGGCGTAATTAAGGAAAATGGCAAAGACACCCTGGTCCAGGTGCAGGAAATACTGGACTTCATTCGCTTCAGGGAGAAGACCATAAGCGAGATATCCTCCAATTTAGAGATACCAAAGGCCACGGCCTACAGGAAGGTAAACAAACTGGTAGAATTAGGGTGGATTGCAGAATTAGAGGAACAAAGAGGTTTTGAAGGAAAAAAATACCTAGCAATTGTCAGAATTCAGAAGAATTAAGAATATGATTTTTAAAAGTGATATAAAATGATAGAGGTATAATGTGAATATATTGATAGCGGATGATGATGCGAGCTTCAATGCTCTTAAAAGAATGATATTCGAACACACTAACCTGGATTGTTCCCAGTACAAGGATAAATATCTGAAAAGACGCTTGCAAGTGCGCCTCAGGGCCAATGAACTGGATAATTATGCTGATTATATCAGGTATCTCAAAAAGAATCATGGGGAATATGATACCTTGATGGACATGGTCACCATCAATGTGACCCAGTTCTTCAGAGATCCGTCAATGTTCAAAGTACTGGGAAATGAGGTCATACCTGAGATAATCTACAATAAGACTAATAGCAATAGAAGGGTCTTCAGGATATGGAGTGCTGGCAGTTCCAGTGGTGAGGAAGCCTATTCCATTGCAATTATCATCAAGGAATTGCTTGGTGAGCGTTTTGATGACTTTTTAGTGAGCGTACATGGTACGGATATTGATGATGGGTCATTGATAAAGGCAAAAATAGGTGCTTATCCTATTGATCAATTGGAAAATGTAAGTGAGGCTCTTCTGGATCACTATTTTGATTATAATAACGATGATGATATTTATATGATAAAGGATGAAATAAAGGATTTCGTACGATTCAAAAAGCACAATCTCATTCAGGATAAGAAGTCAGTGAACTTTGATATGATTTTTAACAGGAATGTGATGATATATTTTTCAAGGGAAATGCAGGAAAAACTGTTGATGGATTTCTACGATTCCCTGAACAATGGCGGATATCTGGTCATAGGTAAGACCGAGATGCTCTCGGGAGAGGCAAAGAACGTTTTTGTTCCTGTGAACAATAGAGAAAGGATCTATATAAAAGAAAAAGATTAAAAAGTGAAGGCCTGGCTAGTGTTTAATATTTAGGGTCCAGGCCC
>JAGLQE010000329.1 GCA_023137005.1 Thermoplasmata archaeon | reverse complement strand
TGATCCGGGACAAGGTCGAGGGCTTCGGACAAAAGAGCGTGGGCTTCATCCAAATTGCCCCTATGATATTGTAAAGCACCGAGTTGTTTGAGGGTGCGAGCTACCTTTCTGGGATCATTCAGGTCACGCGAGATGGTCAGGGAGGCAGTGAAAAGATCAAGGGATTGTGTCCAATTACCGATCTGCATATGGGCCATTCCTGCCAGGAATTTTAATTCATAGGATCCTTCATCCCCTATCCTGGCGGAAGATATCTCCTCAAAGATGCTCAATATCTCATCCTGATATCCCTGTTTTAGCCAATCGCCACCCTCGGTCTTGAGAAGATACAAAGCTGTTTCAAGATCATCCGCCCTTATCAAATGATGGGTCTCCTCGACCCGGTCACTGACCATCGGCCTGGTGCTATAATATTCGGCCGCGATCTCATGAGAGGACAACTGGGTTACTTTGACCTGGCGCTCATAGAAGAATTTTCTCAATAGACCGTGTGTGGTCCATCCTCCATCATCAATGACAATAGACTGTTTGATCAGGCCGTCCAGAATATCGAAGTCCCTATCTTCTTGCACAATGGCCTCCGGGTCTACGGATTCCCTGAACACGGACAATCTGCCCATTATTGCCTTTTCTTCCTCGCTCAAATGATCGAATATCTCCTTGGCCAGTTTTTCCTCTATATTGTCAGGAGACGCTGGACCCAGGTCCTTGACAAGAGTTAGATACAGTGGATGTCCATCAGACCTTTGTGCTATTGTGAGAGAATTATTATCAGAGAAACCCCTGGCTCTCAAAAGCTCGATACTGGAATCTTCGGAGATCCCCACAAGGTCCAATCCAAATACTCCTTTGGTACTATTTTGCAAGTAATTATTTACAATATCTGGCCTAGACCGCCCCAGTAGGAAGACCAATATCTTATCCGAGGTCAGGGCGGATGATATCAGCATATTGAAGAATTTCAGGATCTTGGGGCTGGAATTATGGATATCATCGAATATCAGGATCATTCTGGCATCGAGGTCCAGTAAAATATCATGTATGTCGGCCATATCCAGAATCTCATGGGCCTTGAGATATCTTTTCAGCCTCGGAGAGGAATGAGCATCGAGATAATTGGCCATGTGTCCAGATATATTCCTGACACTGCTCCATTCTCCAATATCGATCCACAGGGTCTCCGATCTGTGGGGTGAAGTCTCCATGATATGAGCCAGCATCGCGGTCTTACCGATCCCTGCTATTCCAGTGATGGACATGACCGATACAGAACCATCCAAGACATGATGGATAGCTTCGGTCTCTTCCTCCCTGCCGAATAAAAGCGGAACGTGGGGGATGGCCAATTGCCTGGCAGGAAGTTCGTCCTGGCTGGAAAGCTCGTTCAACTTCACCTCGCCCTCATAGGTATGGATGATCAATCTGGCCAAGCTGATGGAACTTTCAATGTTCTCGGTCAATTCCTTAAGGTTTCCTTTGAAGGACTGACCGTCCTTCAAACATGCTGTGATCTCCTGGGCAAAAAAGCCAGTCTCCAGGGATAGGGCTTTGGCCATGCCTTCATGTGTGAGGAAATAGGATTTTCTCCGCCTTGCTTCCCCAATGATGTGCAATGTCCTTTCCTCTATGAGGTCCTTTTGCCTGGCCGAGTCTAGCGAGATGGATACATGGCTCCTCCTTATACCCAGATCACGGGATATCCCCATCTGCGTTATAGCCAGGGGCACATCGATCTCTTCCCTGTACCTGGTGAAGTCCTTCAAATATACCAGGATCGCCTCTTCCACAGTGGCCAGTCTCTTCCTCTTCATCAATTCCATATTGAACTCTTATTGCATATAATTATGGTATTTTTGACCATAATAGCTTACAGGAGAACACTGGGCGAATTTTGACATGTCAAGACTGGTGTTATATAATCTCGATGACAAAGTCTTACTTGCAGGCAAAACCTGCAGGAGGACAAAACATGAGTAAAGTAAAGAATATATGGAGAATTCGAAAGGATTCAGAAGGAGTGTCACCAGTTATTGCGACCATTTTGATGGTTGCGATAACTGTCGTGTTAGCGGCTGTATTGTACGTGATGGTGATAGGAATTGAGCCACCAGACAATGTCACTGCCGGAACATGGAACTCGGTCGAGTCAACTTCACAGACATCGGCCAGAGCGGAAT
>JAGLQE010000328.1 GCA_023137005.1 Thermoplasmata archaeon | reverse complement strand
TCGTGATGGTGGCCTCGGCCTTGGCTATAAGATCCCTCTGCTGATCCGCCAGGCGAACAAGTCTTTCAAGGCTGATGATGGCATCGAACCATCTCCCAAGTTGAATATCGGCCTCTGACAGCAGGGTGAGGAACTTTATAGTGGCCTTGATAGAGGCAGTATCACTACCCTTCTCGAGTTGCCTAACACCAGTTCGGCACATCTCCTTGGTCTTGTCAAAATCCTTGGTCTGGAAAGCAGCTTCCGCCTTTGTAAATAATTCTTCCACGGTGCTCATATATAATAACTATATTGATTTTCAAGTATTTAACAATGTGGAGGATATCATGCTAGTGTTTCACGGGCCACAGCAATGGTTTCCCAGAGCATGAAGCCGACACAATAGATCCCCGATATGCAATTATAAATACCCCCAAATAGTTCAAGTTTTGATATTCATGGAAAAGATATTCGAAGGCCAAGTGGCCATTGTGACTGGAGCTTCCAGGGGAATAGGAAGGGGCATAGCTCTGGAGATGGCGGAGCAGGGTGCGATAGTGATAGGACTCTTTGCCCAAGATCAAGAAATGGCAGATTCTGCAATTATGGAGATCGAGGGAAAGGGTGGAGTGGCCAGGTTCTACAAGTGCGATGTTAGGAACCCAATTGTCGTCAATGAGGTGGCTGGCAAGGTCATTGAGGAGTTCGGAAGGGTGGATATCCTCATTAACAATGCGGGAGTGCATCAGCATCTCAAGTCCTGGGAGCTGAGCCTGGAAGATTGGAAAGATGTACTGGACATAAACCTAACTGGCATGTTCATTGTTTCCAAGGCCTTCATTCCCAAGATGATGGAACAGAGGAGCGGAAGGATAGTGAATATCTCTTCCTGCGTGGCCTACACGGGCACGGACCATGAGGTTCATTACGCGGCCTCCAAATCCGGAGTGGTGGGATTGACAAAATCACTGGCTCTGGAACTCGCGCTTCACAATATCAATGTCAATTCCATTGCACCAGGTTATATCGAGACCGATATGGTCGTATTCGATTCGGAGGAGCAGAGAGGCAGGACCGTCGAGACCATACCCAAGAGAAGATTGGGCCAGCCAGAGGATATAGCCAGGGCAGTTACTTTCCTTTGTTCAGAGGGGGCGGATTATATCACGGGTGAAGTCCTGCACGTGAATGGCGGACTGATCATGTATTGAGTTTTTAAGTCGTTAAAATTAAATCAGAATAGCCTTTCCCCACCTCATCAGGTGATTGTAATATGAATGACGATCTCAAAGAGTTGAATCAGAAATTAGCAGAGATAGGTGATATCGGAGGAGCCATCGCGCTCATGTACTGGGACCAGGCGACCTACATGCCAGAGGGAAGTGCAATGGTGCGCGGTAGACAGATCGGAACCCTTTCTAAGATGTCCCACGAGATGTTCGTCCATCCACAAATTGGGGAGCTTCTGGGAAGACTGGGGTCACTGGAGAAGGAAATGCCCTATGATTCCTTCGAGGCCTCGGTGATAAGGGTCACC
Source organism: Thermoplasmata archaeon (assembly GCA_023137005.1). GTDB lineage: Archaea > Thermoplasmatota > Thermoplasmata > SG8-5 > JAGLSY01 > JAGLSY01. Next base: position 980 of record JAGLQE010000328.1, on the reverse strand, counting down.
AGGCGGGACTATGATAAGGCCACCCGCTTTCCCCCGGAATTCGTTGCCAAGCTATCCACGCATAATTCGGAAAAGGGCCAGGCCTGGACAAAGGCAAGACCTGATGATGACTTTGAGACAATGATACCTTACCTCGAGAAAACTGTCGAATACAGTAAGGAGATGGCGAATTACTTCCCGGGATACGATCATATCGCAGACCCGCTAATTGACTTTGCAGATTATGGAATGAAGGCCGCGGATATTCGAAAATTATTTTCAGAACTGCGGGAAGAACTTGTCCCAATGGTGAAGAAGATCACCGAGCAGGAGCCTGTGGACGATTCCTTCCTCAAGGGTGGTTATGACAAGGATAAGCAATTGGAATTCGGCAAGATGCTGGCCAAGGACATAGGATACAGCTTCGAGACCGGCAGGGAGGACATGGCCCCCCATCCCTTCACCATATCATTCTCCATTCACGATGTTCGAATTACTACCAGAGTGGATCTGGATGATCCACGGGATGCGCTTTTCAGCACCATCCACGAGGCAGGCCACGGGATGTACGAGCAAGGTGTCGATCCCGAGTTCGAGAACACGGCTCTGGCCGGAGGAACATCATCGGGCGTGCATGAGAGTCAATCCAGATTATGGGAGAATATTGTCGGCCGCAGTCTCGGCTTCTGGAAATTCTATTATCCAAAATTACAGGAGACCTTCCCCGACAGGCTGGGCAGTGTCACATTGGACGAGTTCTACAAGGCCATAAACAAGGTTGAAAGGTCGCTTATCAGGACCGATGCGGATGAGGTCACCTACAATCTTCATGTGATGTTGAGATTCGATCTGGAGCTTGACCTGCTGGAAGGCAATATCCAGGCAGCGGACATGGCCGAAGAATGGAAGATCAGGTTCAAGAATGACATGGGTGTCGAGGTTCCCAATGACAAGGATGGTGTTCTTCAGGATATCCACTGGTATCAGAGTGGGATAGGAGG
>JAGLQE010000327.1 GCA_023137005.1 Thermoplasmata archaeon | reverse complement strand
GCTGGCTGGAACATGGTCGGCTATCCTTCATTTACCGAAAGATCAATATCTGAGGCTCTAGCAGGAACCGGGTATGACAGGGTCGAGGGCTTCAACATAACTGCTCCATATCTTACTTCAGAATTATCTGGTTCTGATATGATGAGGCCAGGAGAAGCATATTGGGTTCACATGCCAGCAGATATGCTGTGGATAGTTGATTGGTGATCTAGAAAAAATCTACCGCTTCTTCCGGTACTGGCCCTTATTGCCTTGACCGCCTTTTCGATAGTCCTTTCCACCGCGCGGTCTGCCCTGGCCTGGCCTGCCACCCTGTTTCGGCCGATTGTCATACCTGTGACCCGGGGTCGGAGCCTTCTTTTTCTTGGGGGCCTCGGGATACTTCTTCTTTATCTCGGCCACCTTCTTTTCTATGTCCTGCGCCAGTTCATCAGCCACCATCTTACCTTCGCCAAAGTGGTCCACCTTGATGGCAATGGAGATCTTGCTGGCCAGCAACCTGGCTATATTACCTCTCTGCCAATATGGGGCCCGGTGTATCAGAGGATTCTGGAAGATTATTCCGTGTTTAGGTGGGTTCACCTTCTCCTTGATATGCTTGAAGAATGCCTTCTCCGCACCCAGGATCTGAACAGTGCTGGTCGGCATCTTGGCCAATCGTTCCATTCCACCGGCCAGTGATATCAAACGGGCTCCAATGAGCGGACCAGCTATCTGGGCCGTATTGGGGGCGAACTCCTTCATCCGGGTCTGCACGAACTTCTCAAGGGTCTGGCGTGCTTCCATGGAAGAAAGTACATTGGATGCCATCTGCTTCATGACCTCCGCATCCTGCGGGTCAATATCCGAGCCCATGGATTCCGGAATGTCTATCTTGGTATTGGCCAGGATATTCTCGCGATCCCCATGCTCCGCGATCAATTCGAAATATTTCTGGTCGGGCACCAGCCTCGACAATTCAGGAAAGTTGATCTCATGCCATTCATGCAATCTCTCCGAGAGAAGGTTAATGGTCTTGTCCAGATCGTCCATGGCCCTGATGGCCTGGAGTATCTGCTGATCCGGACTTCCACTGGCCCTCACCATGTCCTTTCCAAGGATCATCATGGCCTGATTGAGCAATTGGCTGGAGAAATCAAAATCATCCGGAGAGATGAAAGGAGCATTGTCGAACAATAGTTCCCCTATCATGGCCAGCCTTTCATCGAAGACAAATACCTGCTTGCCACTGGCCATCTCTTCTTCTTCGACCAGGATACGGCCCTTCTGGATGGCCATCATCCTCTTGGCGATCTCCTCCGCATCTTGGGGGAAGAGCGTGCTCTCAAGGACTTTCTCATCTTCCATTATGAATACGCCAAACCAGGTAGTTACCAGCTTCATGATATCAGAGTTGGGATAATGCTGCTGGTACATATATGTAACGAAAGTTCGGATATTGCCTGCTCCTTTGTTATTGTATATCTTAACCAAAAGTATTATAAAGAATGTAAGTTATAATAAGTACTGGAGCTGGTAAAGGCTAGAGGATCACTTGATTACATACTTTCCTGACAACTTATCCGGCTCCTCTTTTATTATTCTCTCTCTGGTGGATTGTCCATAGGCTGATCTTGAGATGCTGGTGAATCCTCTAATAAATGAGAATATGGTGGTGCAGGGGGAAGATCTTTGTATCCCTTTTTGAACTCTGGCACATCTTTGATCAATAATGAAATGCCTATCAGCATAAAGCCAGTCAATACACCCATTACCAGGAAGCCTACCTCATGCATTGTTGCCAATCCAAGTATCCAGGTGGACGCGAGGACAACACCGCATGCGGATGCGAACAGGCCCTTTTTCAAGAATTTGATCCCGTAAAAGATCATGGCGAAGGCCAGCATAAGTATGATGATAGTGCCTACATAGACCCATGAATCATTATTAAGATCAAATGCAACACCAAAATAGAAGAACAAATAGATACTTCCAAATACATAGCCAGATGATGATAATGAATCAATGGTCCGGTATCGTTGTTTATAGTACGAATGCCGTTCTGGAAGCTTACCCTGTAACCATTGGAGATTCACATAGACAATAAAAATGAAAATGATCGCTCCGACAACGCCATATAGATAATACAGAGTCTCACCGGATATTATGTCATCGATCAGCCTGGTAAAGAGAATCATATTTCCAAATACAAGAGAAAACAGACCAAGATGTGAGCCCCCGCGTGAATTCTTGTGAATGAGATATAGCATGACCAATGTTGGAATTATTATCAAGGGGATAGCGAGAAATGGATTCCTGTCTACTGACGCAGTATAGTTTCTATACCCGCTGTTACTAGCCTCATTAAGGAACCAATACCCATAGCCAAATACGAACAGGTGGGATGCGCCTGCCAATAGTCCGAAATGCAATTTCCACTTCTCCCGGTTCATGGCCATGAGGCTTCCTATGAACAATGTAATGGTCAGGAGGATCATTATGGACACCTTAGCTACATATCCGAATTCCCTGAACATCCATAAGAACAGAACACCGACCACAAATACAATGATAGCAATGCCAGAGCCAATAAGAGACCTCTGAATGTCCTTCTTTTCATTGATCTTGGCCTTTACCTTGGACCGTGAAAGCAGTTCATTGTATTGGCTCTCATTAATTACACCATCTGAAAGGGCATCTTTCAAGAGACAATCCACATTCTTATGTTCTTCTGAGGGTAATTTATCCATAATTCTTCTTCTCCCATTAGGCGATTTCTAATCGCCCAGAATAAGAATATGTTCCTCTCTTATATCCTTTATGATGGGACTCAAATATCCGGCTCTTCCTATCTTATCAAGCCTTTATTACTTCCCTTTCAGCTTGTGCAGTTCATCAGGCCTCAGTACACCTATCTCCGTGATATAGCCTGTCACAAATCTGGCAGGCGTGACATCGAATGCCGGATTCCTGGCCTTCGCGTCCTTGTGGCAGATCAGACCATCATTGACAATTCGGACTTCGTCCTGGCCTCGCTCCTCGATGGGAATGTCCTTTCCAGAATGAAGGGAGAAATCAACAGTGCTCACAGGTATAGCAACATAGAAGGGTATGCCATTCTCATGAGCGACCACGGCCTTCTCATAGGTTCCTATCTTATTGGCAAAATCACCATTCGCCGTCACCCTGTCACTGCCCACGATGCACAGGTCTATCTCGCCCCTGAACATATAGT
>JAGLQE010000326.1 GCA_023137005.1 Thermoplasmata archaeon | reverse complement strand
CAAGCCCGTTCTGGAATGTGATAAGGAAAGTTTCGCTACCAATGATGGGAGCGCAATCTCTGACCGCCTTCTCTGTATCATAGGCCTTGACAGACAGTATTATCAGGTCCGGGGTGGCGCATTCACTGACATCCGTAACATATTTCGGGTGGGCCACGAACTCGGTCGCTCCGGTGATCTGGAGACCGTTCTCCTGAATGATCTCCAGATGCTGGCTGCGGCCCACCAGAGTTACCTCATTGTGCTGTGAGAGTAAACCTCCGAAGAGGCTGCCCAGTGCTCCTGCTCCCATTATCACGATATTCAGTTTATTGCCTCCGTCATCGAAGGAAAAAGTAATTACAGCTATAAATTATAATTGTCTGCTGATGAGTGATGTGCAAAAGGCCCTGTCCAGATATTCAGCAGTCCTCAGTGGTGATGAGAGGCCATTGTTCAGGCATTGCAAAGATCTTGATCACAAGCTGGAACAGGCCAAGGAGATATTCGAGAACTGCGCACTATGCGAGAGAAGGTGCGGGGTCGATAGGAACATTGAAGCTGGGCATTGCGGAGTGAGGGAGCCCAGAGTGGTATCTGAATTCCTGCATTTCGGAGAGGAGCCAGAGCTCGTGCCTTCTCACACGATCTTCTTTGCTGGCTGTACTCTGGAATGCGTATTTTGCCAGAATTGGGATATATCCACGCGCCCGGACTCGGGCAGGCATTATTCGCCTGTGGAGATGGCAAAACTCATTGACGGGCAATCTGGCAAGGCGAAGAACATCAACTGGGTCGGGGGAGATCCCACTCCCAACCTGCCCTTTGTCCTGGAAGTGATTGGGCATCTGGAGGAAGATATTGCCCAGGTCTGGAACTCCAATATGTATCTCTCTGAAGAGGCCATGGGATTACTTGACGGGGTGGTGGATGTGTATCTCACTGACCTCAAGTTCGGGAACAATGAATGCGGAGAGAGGCTGGCCGGGGTGAAGGGATACTGGGACATCGTACGAAGGGACCATATTCTGGCCAAAGGGCAGGCCGAGGTCATTGTGCGACATCTCGTCATGCCAGGTCATGTGGAATGCTGCTCTGAACCAATACTGGATTGGTTGGCAGAGGAGTTTGGCGACACTATACGGGTGAATGTCATGGCCCAGTACAGGCCGGAACACCATGCTTTCAGATATCCCGAGATAAACAAAAATCTATCGATCGACGAGTTCAGGAAAGCTTACAAGCAGGCCTTCGAGCTGGGACTGAACCTAGTGGACTAAGCACAGGATGATGGAGATGGCTGTGAGATCTCATGACCTCACAGCCATATTCTATATCGTTTTATTCAATAGCCAGGCATCTAACCAGACTTCGAGGGCATATTGTCGCCATAACCCTGCATGTGGACCACACGCTGTGGGAATGGAATGTCAATACCTTCTTTCTTGAATAGCTCGAATATCTCCTCTCTCATCTCTCCGCCGACACGCCACTGGTCGTCCAGATGGTAGACCCAGGTGTATAATTTCAAGTTGATGGAAGAATCTCCGAAATCCACCAATCTGACGAATGGGTCCCTGTCTTCGGCATTGATGACATCAGTGTGTTTGTTCGCGACATCCAGCATTATTTTCTTAGCTTTCTGGATGTCCGTATCGTAATCCACTCCGATGGTGACCTTGACCTTCATCTTATTGTCTGGCTCGGTGAGGTTGATGACCTTCTCATTGGCTATCTTGCTATTTGGCAGGATTATCACATCGTGGTCGAAGGTATTGTAGAGCTTGGTGCTCCTCATACCGATCTTCTCCACACGGCAATAGTCACCGTTCCCCATGAGGACCAGGTCACCCACTTTGAAGGGACGGTCGGTCAACAGGAACATACCGGATATGAAATTGCCCAGGGTGTCCTGGGCCGCGAATGCTATGACCAAACCCATGATCCCCATGCCGGCAACCAGCATCGTGGGGTCCACACCAAAGACATTGAGGATCGCGATGGTCGCGATCATGAATATGACTATCATTCCTGCCTTTTCGAGGAGAGGCAGGGCGACATCGTCTATCGTGGTCTCGCTCTCCTCAGCATATGACTTGCCCCATATCAGAAGAACATCCTGGAACACCTTGTAGGCCATCCATGATAGCAGGATGATGACCAGCAGAGTGAACAGTGTCTCGAATATATCCAAAATGGACCAGGGGATGTTCAATACCCTGAGCGAGTGGATGAAGCCGAAGGATACGATCAAATAGAATACTGGACCTTTTATGATAGATAGTATCATATCATCGATCTCTGTCTTTGTCATCTTTGTAAAGTGCTTGACGACCGGGTCCAATACAAAGAATATGATGGCCCCTATCAATACCCATACACCTATTGTGAGAATGAATACCCCGTATTCATTGTCCAGAGCATCGACCGCTCCCAGGTAATTGGGAATATAATCAAAGGCCTTGGTCGGGGGTATGTATGCTCCTCCAGATACGGTCGTGGTCGTTGTTCCTATTGATAGTTCCCAGTCATCCTCGGTCACAACATCGGTCACCGTGGAATCAATCGTAATAACATGGGTCGGGTAATCCCTGGAACTGGGTGCTTGAACTATGAGCTCGATTGTGTAGAACTCGCCTGGCTCCAGCATGAGATAAGAATCTGTGAACTCAGCCTCCCAGCCATACTCCTCGGCAGGATCATTCAGGAAGAGCATGTTCGGGACAGTATTATTATTGTACAGGCCCCAACGGTAGGTCACGGTCTCCTTCATCTCCACATCTTTTTCATAATCATCCAGTGGAAATACATGGATATCTCCC
>JAGLQE010000325.1 GCA_023137005.1 Thermoplasmata archaeon | reverse complement strand
TGCCTTCGGGATGCTCGTAATACCAGTTATCATTATCACGTTCTACAATACTTATCATATGATCAAATTGAATTTGATCCCCATCTATAAGGAGTTGTTCAGGCAGTATCGGAAGTAGGGTAAATCCCTTTTCCCCCGACACATTTAAATATCACCGTGTACATAGCAGGTCTATGTACTTTGCAAGACATAGCACTTTGCAAAACAATGAAGGTGAAAAAATGAAGATATCAAGAACATTACTGGCTATCGGAGTCGCCATCGCTGTCATTGCATCATCCCTAGGGGTGTTCATGACCGCCGCCGCAGACCCCACGCCAGTCACTCTGGATGAATTAGAATTGATGACCGGGACCACTGATAAGTTCGGTGGCGGGGATTATGTTGCCCTGAATATCAGGGACGCGAGGTTCGCCGTGCATTATGGGACCGAGGACGATCCAAATGGAATTATTATTTCCTCAGAGATAACCCGGTACATTGGCGGAGCCGATATGTACAGGGAGAATGGAGAGCTGGTCAGGAGCGGGGCAATGCCCGTAAGAACAGCACTGGCACAGGATCTCAAGTACATGGTGGAGTTCGAGGATAATGAAAATCATTCCCTACTCGCAGAGCCACCGGAACCAACCGGTGACCCGTCTTTATTGCCCCCACCCCCGAGGCCAGTTCCGGTAAAGGGGCTTTCACTCAATTTATCCTGGGCGATATCCGATATAGTTGAGGGAGTGGATGACAATGGCAACCGCACCTGGGATTTTTCACTATCAGCCTATGATATATCATATGATAGAGTATGGGATAATGGCACGGCCAGACCGGCCACAGAAGATGATGGTATCGTCGAGGAAATAACATTCACTTTCCACATCACCGCATCCGAGATAAGTTTCGATGTACAGGTCCCGTGGATGGAGATCAGAATGGTGGAGCAGAAGGGCAGAATGGGAGGACCTAGAATGTCCGGCCCCGGCATGGCTCAGACCATGGAAACTAAGCAGATCGGCAACCGCACCTTTAACGGAACCACTGTCACGACCGATATCAAATATGACCATTATATCCGCGGATGGGATTTCGATTCATACGATAATATCCTGGCCCTGGAAACCCACACGATGATGGGGAATGGCTGGCATGAAGGCGCTCCCGAGCAGATACGCGAGAGATATCAGCACCGCGTTGGTGAGGGAACCCACATGAGGATGGAGAACGGCACTGGAGAGATAAAGACCGACTTCTCCGAGCCCATGCAGTCAAGGATGGTCAACCACAACCGCATTGAATTCGAGGATGACTGGCAGAGAGTTGGCCGATTCAGTTGGATCGAGGATGTGGAGATAACCAATGATGGTATTACCACGACCGAGACCATGAGATTCCAGGCACACGGTGGCGAGAAGGTCATTCGTCAGGGATTTGACGGAAAGGTGTATGATGGCTTCCGCCTGAATGCGGCCTTCCTTTACCCAGCTGGCGAGGAGATATTCCACGATCCGGGATTGACGACCGATGTTCTGTTCATGGATATTGGATCTACGACCGAGGCCTTTACTCCCTCTGTAATTCTACTTCAAGTGACCATCGCAGCAATTGCAGTGGTCGGGGTTGTCGGATACAGGATGTACACGAAGACTGGCAAGTCTGGAGACGAGTAATAACAATTAGCCCAACAAAGTAAAGGGAGGTGGCTCACCCCGCCTCTCGAATTTATTTTTTATTGGATCGATATACCAAGAATAAAATAATCACGATGGGATACGGGTTTTCAATGAGGGCGATCAAGCAGTTATTGTGGTGGCTTATCGCGGGAAGCGAGGGCGGACCCAACAGAGCGCGGATAATCCACTCTCTTAATGATGAGCCAGCCAATGCCAATCAGCTGGCAGAACGTCTCAACCTTGATTATAAGACCATACGTCATCATATTGATGTTCTAGTGAAGAATAATCTTGTTACCTACCATGGCCAGAAATATGGCCGTATGTATTTTGTCTCGGATCTGCTCGAAGAGGACTATGAGCTTTTTGAAGAGATTTGGGTGAGAATTGGGAAAAA
>JAGLQE010000324.1 GCA_023137005.1 Thermoplasmata archaeon | reverse complement strand
TCGATACTGTCCTTGAAGGGGAAGAATGCGTCACTGGCCATGACCGCTCCCTTGGCATTTTCCGCGACTGTTGCCTTTTTAATGGCAATCTCCACCGCGCCGACCCTTGACATCTGTCCTGCACCGACTCCTACGGTGGCCAGGTCCTTGGCCAGTACGATGGCATTTGATTTCACATGCTTCACGACCTTCCAGCCGAAGAGGAGGTCTGCCATCTCTTTCTTGCTGGGCTGGCGCTTTGTAACCACTTTCAGATTGGAAGTGTCGAGAATTTCCAGGTCCCTTGACTGTACTAGGAGGCCCCCCGTAACCCTCTTGATGTCGATATTCGGCAACTTGGGGCCGAATGGGCCGGTCTCCAGAAGCATGACCTTCTTCTTCTCCAGGACAGGCAGGGAATCCGGGTGGAATGACGGAGCTATAATGCAGTCCAGAAATATTTTTCTCATGTAGCCTGCTGTATCTGTGTCCAGCTCGCGGTTTAGGGCCACGATGCCTCCGTAGGCCGATAAGGGGTCTGCGCCCAGGGCCTTCTTGAATGCCTCGGAGATCGAATTGGCGGTTGCGACCCCGCTGGGGTTCATGTGCTTGACAACCGCGACCGTCGGCTCATCAAAATCCTTGACAAGCTCCAGTGCGGCATCTATGTCCAGTATATTGTTGAATGATAATCCCTTGCCCTTCAGTTTCTTGGAATTCGCAATGCAAGGTTCTTTCAATTCAGGATCAGAATAAAAGGCCGCGGTCTGATACGGATTCTCCCCATACCTTAGATCCTGCACCTTCTTGAATGGAAGTATGTATCTTGCCGGGAACTCTTCTCCACCCAGCAGCCGTCCCAATTTCTGCGAGATGATGGCATCGTATTCCGCAGTGCGTGAAAAGGCCTCCAGTGCGAGTTTTCTTCTGGTTTCCAGACAAACATCGCCCTTTTTCTTCAATTCCTCAAGCACCCCATCATACTGGGATGGCTCGATGACGATGATCACGCTCTCGTGATTCTTGGCCGCGGACCTTATCATCGTCGGTCCTCCAATGTCGATGTTCTCGATAGCATCCTCTATTGAAACATCCTCTTTCTTCATGGTCTCTTCAAAGGGATAGAGGTTGACGGCTACCAGGTCGATAGCTCCAAGATTGTGCTTCTTCAATTCCTCGATATGCTCTTCATTGTCCTTCCTGGCCAGTATGCCAGCGTGGATCATTGGATGGAGGGTTTTAACTCTTCCATCCAAGATCTCGGGAAATGAGATGATATCCGAGATACGCAAAACATCTATGCCAGCCTCATGGAGTTCCTTGAAAGTCCCTCCTGTGGAGATTATCTCCCAATCCATGTTCTCCAGCTCCTTAGCGAACTTGACAACGTCTTTCTTGTCCGAAACACTGATCAATGCTCTTCTTGGTTCCTGTGGCAATCTAACACCTCGTGATGCCCCGGATCATGATGGGGGCGGGTATAACCCAACCTCGAATACGATGATTGGTCATAAATCTTATTGAATGAATTTCAAGGCATGGATCCCAAATCTATAAATTGTCTTACTGCCCATCTGGACATCAAGGTATGGTTTTATATTGTTTCAGGCCAATACAGGTGTAGGTATTTCATGAATCGTATCAAGGTCATCAATGAGCCCTCGGAACTCGTCTCTGTCTTCAGAGCCGTGGATACCGATCTCAAGCGGGAGATATTCAAGGATATCTCGATCGAATGGAGAACCGTGAATTACATCGAGGAGAAGTTTGGACCAGATGGAAAGAAAGCTCTTCGAGTTTTTGAAAAGATGATGCTGGTGGAAACGCGCTGGCAACAACCTTCTGAGGATGCCACCTCCAAACCAGTCAAGGCCTATCACACGTATTATTCATCCTTCCATATCAATACATCTGCGTCTGTTTTCGAGATAAGTGACATAATCGCTGCAGCGGGCATGACGGACAAGGACTTCAAGAAGATCGAGGACAAGATAATCGCCAGGGTGGGAGATGATGGAGTGTTCTCCGGAGATATCTCCGAGGAATTCAATTTCTCAGCCACCATGCTGAAGGCTTTGGTAAAGAGATCGGCCAAGCTGGATTATCGTGGACACCGTATAGAGATGTATGTGGATTGA
>JAGLQE010000323.1 GCA_023137005.1 Thermoplasmata archaeon | reverse complement strand
CAAGCCTTGCACCTGCCTGTGCCAATGTCCAGGCAATTCTTGCACGCTATCTTACCGCACATGGAACAGCTAGTCATAGCAGGCTTTCCGCACATGTGGCATGCGCCCATCATCTTCATTCTTTAAGTTCCCCCAAAGTGGTAACGCGCTCGGCAAAGGCATTGTGCTTGTGGATGGATTCCTGACTCTCGCTTTTCACTATGATCTTGACATCATCCGGCATGTGGATGTATCTTTCTAGGACCGCGCTCAGTACGTCCCTGACCACGTCCTCCACGAACTTGGGATTGGCATGCGCCCTCTCAACAATATCCGCCTCGTGCTTCCTCTTCAGAATCTCGCGAGTGGGGCTGCTTAGTGCCCCCTCAAGTAAATTGATCAGGTCATCGGCCTCGACATCATGTTCTCCCGGAACCTCGACGACCAGGCTACTGATATTTCGCTGATTATGAGTGATTATTGGAATTGTTTCCAGAAGTTCTTTGCAATCTGGGTATCTAGCCAGGTATCTGTCCCTGACCTCTTCCATGGCACATGGGCAGGCCGTCATTCCGATGACCTCTACTCCAATGGACTTCCTCATCTCGCCATCCCGGAATTTAACAGCCGAGGCCTTTAGAAGATAATTTTCCAGACTGCTAGTGCCTCCGTTAACTTCCCTCTCCATGAAGTAATCCGCAGTGATGTGGACCTCGGAGCAGGTTGCATATTCGTGGCGGTTAAGAAGTTCAGTGCATATCCTGGCACCCAGGGATTCAAGCCCCTTGGCCTGCCCCCTGACGCTCTCGTCCAGTACCTGTGACAATACCTCCAAGTTCCTTGATAGATGGGACCCCTTCAGCTCGGCTGGCAGGTCCACAAAGATATCGAAGGTCGCGGTCAGCATGATATTCTTGCCACCTCTCTGGATATTAACTGGTTTCTTGACCTCGGTAACTCCAACTCTGGTTAGCTTGAAGCTCCCTCTCAACATTTGACTCTGGACATCTGACATTTTGTCACCATCCTCGAACAATCCGACCATGTAAATAAAGATTTAGGCTAATTGAACTACCAGGATATTAGTGGTTATCCGTTGCTATCATGGCCTGAAAGTTCACGGTAGCCGTCTACCTATCCTTGATCCATCCACTTCCGTAATCTATTTAAGGGTATTTGAGGATTCTTGGCCCGGTGATATTTTGGATGATGACATCGAGATAATGATAAGAAAAGAAGCAGACATGAAAGGCGCTGTTCTTATAGAGGGATTTCCCAGTGTTGGCATGGTCAGTACCATCGTATCGAATTATCTGATCAAGGTATTGGATCTTGAATATATTGGATACATATCATCCCGATATCTGTACCCGACAGCTGTCATAAACAATTCTGTGCCCATGGCACCTCTCAGGATATACTTTGGCAAACCCAAGTGCAAGGAGGGGAATATCTGTGAGAAAGTGGTCGTGGTCACTTCCGAGTTCCCGCCTCCCAATGAGCTGATGAAACCCTTGGTGGACAAGATGATCGAATGGACGCATGAACAGGGAATAAGGCAGATAATATCTGTAGAGGGGATACTCAATAGTAAACCAAATAGCGAGGGAGATGGCTCCACTTATGGAATATCCAGCACTGCTGTGACACGTGAAAAGATCAAGGACCTTCCAGATCTCATACAGTTGGAGAATGGCATAATAACAGGAATATCTGGAGTATTGCTCTATGAGGCCGAGAGACTTCAGAGAGATGTTATCTGTATTCTGGCTGATGCTCACCCCGACTATCCTGATGCCAGAGCTGCCGCCCGCCTGATAGAATCCCTGGATCACTTCCTTCCCGACATAAAGTTGGATACGCAGCCATTGATCGATGAGGCTGAGCTTCTCGAGTCTCAGTTAAAAAAAGCAATGGCACAGGCCAAACCCGCCATACCCAGCCACCCAGTCATGTCAGACTCCTCCCATATGTACGGATGATCGTGATAATTCCAAGTTCGAATGGATGATAACAGCTAATATATATCATAGTTATTTAAGGAAGTATAATATTGTACTTTGAGCGAGGTGCTGTTCACGTCAGATGATTTCCTACCCGAGGGCAAATTGATCCGTACTATCCATGGTGGAGAGGACACGCTGAAAAAAAGTCTTATCAAGTTAAAGAAATACGAGTTCACGGGCTATGTGAAAAGCACCATACACAGGGAGGGTTCTCTTTCCGAAGGATATCTCATAATCAAGAATGGCATTCCATCCGCGGCGGTGTATGGTAAGAGGACCGGCGATATCTTCCAGATAATAAAACAGGGAGAAAAGGCCCTCAAGCTGGCATGGGTGGACTCCTATGATGATAAATGCCAGTTAGAGGTGAGAGGCAGGGTGGAGGTGGATGATTTCGTGGACAGCCACCCGGATTCTTCCATCACGGTAATCAAGAAATCCTCGAGGAAGTTGAAGGCCAAGGCAGGATTATCCTGGGGGGACAAGAACAAGGAAGATCCCAAACCCAAACATGACAAAGAACTCAAAGCCCTGAAGAAAGAGCTGGAAGAGTGGAGGTCCGGGGGATTGGTCGTGCACAGCCTTGAGGAGTCCTTTGAAATTTCCCTTGAAGAGGCCGAAATAGCTTTCAGTGATTTCCGTGATAATATAAAGAAAGTTGATTTTTTCAAGGATACATTAGAGGGAATGGATACCATTGGCCATAACTCTGATGTCAAGATGTTAGAGGCCCTGTTCAAAAATCCGATGAAGATCACGGCCATAGAAGCCGCAATGGAGGACCTGAGGGATAAGATCGAGCTACTGGAAGATGATGGACTAGATGTGGAGGATATGGAATTGAGCCCACCAAAGCCCAAAATGGATATTCCAGAGGAGCTCCTTCCCGAACCCGAACCAGAGCCCGAGCCAGAACCTGAAAAGGACATCATGGTCGATGACTCGGACGTGGTCTTACCAGAACTTAAGCCAGCCGGTAGATACGGTGAGATCATGCCCAAAACAGATATTCCAGAAAAGGATAAATGCGGTATATGTGGCGGAGACATGAAAGGCCTGAACGAGTGCTCTATCTGTGGCGCGGTAAGAAAGGTCGCGGGCTCGGCCAAGGATGATCTGGATAATATCATCAAGACCAAGGACACCGGGCTTTTTTCAAATTTCACATTCAGCAATTTCGTGGTGGGAGAGAATAACAGGTTCTCACAGGCCGCGGCATTGGCAGTTTCCAAGGCTGAGACAACTGTCTACAATCCTCTGTTGATATGCAGTGGGGCAGGTCTGGGTAAGACCCACATCATCAATGCCATTGGCAATTACGTGGTAGAGAACAATGATAAAAAGAAGATACTCTACATCACGACCGAGAAGTTCATGCAGGAGTTCATCGAGGCAACCAAGTCCAATAAACTAAAGGCCTTCAGGGGCAGGTATCGGAAGATAGACATCCTCCTGCTTGACGATATCCAGTTCATCGCAGATCAGGAAGCTGTTCAGGATGAACTTTTCCACACATTCAATACCCTTCATAAGGATGGGAAACAGATAGTCATGACCAGTGACTGTCCCTTGAAGGAAATAAGTGGATTGAAGGACCGTCTGGTATCCAGGTTCGAATCGGGTTTAGTAACAGATATACAAAAACCAGACCTCGAGACCCGGATCAGCATCCTGAAAATGAAATCCGAGGCAGTTGGCTTCGTTGTGGGGGATGATGTCCTCAAGATCATAGCCAGGTTATTCACTAGTAATATTCGATTACTGGAAGGAGCATTGAACAAGATCATAGCCTACTGTGACCTTATGAGCGTCCAGCCGACCCAGGCTATTGCGGAAGAGGTCCTGGGAAAAGAGCATGTGGAGCCCCCTGTGGCTCCCAAGAAACCACAGGAGGAAGAGATATTCGAGAAGGATGGCATATCTGCGAAATTGAAGATATCCCATAGCTACCTTATCGAGGAGGATCGGCCAGACAAATGCTTTGAGCTTTTCGTCGAAACACTGGATATGGGCTTTAATGGGATGTGTATCAGTCGTACCAATCCCAAAAGACTGAGGGGGAACTATGATTTTGGGGAAGCTGACCTTCTTTGGTTGACGGACAGGGACAGTACCTCGGAAAGGACCATCCAACCAGCTCTTGAAAAGATCATCTACAGTATCGAGGACCTGCTGAATACCGGAAAGAAAGGGATACTCCTGATAGATGGCCTGGAATATCTCATCAGCAACAGTAATTTTGATGCTGTCCTGCGCTTCCTGAGAAGGCTGATAGATGACATATCGGAGAGCAATTCCACATTCATAATGTCGCTCACCCCCGGAACCCTGGCTCCTCAGGACCTGAAGGTGCTGGAAAGGGAAATGGAAGTATTGGTGTACACTTAGAATGAACTCAAAGAACTCTACATTACATAATTCTCTTTTTCCAGATAGTCCCTGAATTCTCTGACACAATGTAGGGCCTTGCCATATTCTCCATCTTTGAGAGCGACATTCGCACTCTTCAGGAATTCCACTGGCTGTGAGATATCTATGTTCATCATCTTTATCTCCAGGAGGCTGGTCTTCGCCTTCTTCATTGAAGTGGAGATGTGGGCCGGTAATATCTCGTTCAGGCTTTCCTGGGCCTGCTTAGCATAAGTGGCTGCCGAGCTCCAGTCCTCCAGCTCTGCCGCGGTTTTCCCTTCATTGTAAAAGGCCAATGCCTCGCCGAGTTCTATATTGAGCACCTTTGCATCGTCTATGGTGATCATCATCTTTTTCAGTTCGGTCTTTGCATCCAGAACATCCTCTCCGACACTGCTTTTCAGCATGCCTTCTGTTCTCTCTATCTCCGAGAGGGCTGATTCAAAATCATGTATTGATATGGAAGCCTTGATGGTCTCTATATTCTTGACTGCCTCGGGGGAAGCCTGACCATCGCTCACCCCTTCTATCTTCATATTCAGATTTTCCAATCTCCCATTGAGATAGGATGTGATGGTCTTTTCAATACCGGATTTCCCCTCTTCAACAAGGCGCACTGCTGATTCCAGGTCCTTGTTCTTTCCCGCGGCCACTGCTTGATTGATAAGGCTCCTGCTCTTGGTAACATCCACCTCACATCTTTTGGCCACTGCCAGGTATTTTTTGACCATGCCGATCAATTTAGGGAGTTCCTTGTATTTCTCTTTTAATTTGGCTTTATCCAATGGCTGTGTCGTGGTCGGAGTAGGCTTAACGGGTTCCGGCTTTTCCACTGCTGGTTGGACCACGGGCTCTGACTTTGTTGGTATTACAGGTGCCTTAACCTCTGGCTGTGGTTTTGGAGCAGGCTCTGTTTGAATTGCGGGTTCTGCTGATTCAGCGGCCTTCCCCTCTTTCATTGCCTTCATCCTTTCAGCGAATGTCATTTCCTTTTCCGGCTCTGGTACTGGAGCTGGCTCCACAGGCTTCTCTGCAGGTTTTTCATCTTCCTTCATTGCCTTCATCCTTTCAGCGAATGTCATTTCCTTTTCCGGCTCTGCTGGCTGTGGCTCAGGAGCAGACTCTGTTTGGATCTCGGGTGCTGGGGTTTTTGCCTCCCCGCTAACCTCCTCTTCCTCATCACTGAACTCCGCACCGCAATTGGGGCATTTATCCACATTAATATCAACAAGGGTCTGGCAAAGGGGGCATTCGAATACATCTCCCTCGGCAAACTCAACTCCACAATTGGGACAGGATGCCGCATCCTCGGGGATCATCTTGTTACATTCAGGGCACTCGAACATCTCTACCGAACTGGCTTGTGCTACAGTTGATTGAAAAGGATCTCCCTCGGCAGCCTTGAGCAGGTCTCCAATATGGCCATTATTAGCCATCTGGACATCTTCTTCTATCTCCACTCTTTCCCCATTCACCTGGAACAGGGTGAGGTCGGTGCTACATGAGGGGCATGAGCTTGAACCTGCTGGAACCTTTTCATCACATACGGGGCAAGTTATCTCTGTGTCAACCCCTGGTTCGGTCATTTATTCAGCCTCTTTCACCAGAGTTCAGTGTTCCCATACTCATTATAAGCATGGCTATTGAACTCTAATCTAATATTGCCACAGAATACTGAACTGTGTATAAATCTTTTCGGATGGGAATTTTCAGGCCTGATACTGAAGTTAGGACATACTAATACTTGAATGATATATCCTAAACTGTTGTAGTTGCGTACATATATTGGGTAAATGTGCAACTACAAAATACTAAATCCTTTGAGTGCCTAATAATTCAGACACTTTCCACGGACTTGATCTCAGGCACATTTTCCTTGACGACCTTCTCGATGAACATCTTGAGGGTCATCTGGCTCATGGGGCAACCCCCACAGGCTCCTACGAGTTTGACCTTGACTATTCCATCATCGGTCACATCGACAAGCTCGACATTTCCACCGTCTGACATTAATCCTGGCCTCACTCTTTCCAAGGCTGCTTCCACTCTGTCACGTATTTCCATTTTTTTCAACTCCGATAGTATAGGAATGAGATTGGATATATATTGTTAATACTTTTGCCCTTAAGATCTAAACAAAAATTATTATGCCAATAGCACAATCGCCCTCTATGCCCGAAGATAGAAGATACAAGGACAGTAAGATATACTCTTGCTTTGTTTTGAATCGCCTTGTGTCAGAGCTGGGCATCGACCTTTATCAGAGTCAGCTGGAGGAAAAGTTGGATGCATTGCTTGTAGAGCATTCCAACCCCCTGTCAAAGGAAGATATAAAGCATGAGATACGCTCCAATCACTACATGACGGAGAAGGTGATCCAGGCACTTCTGGAGGATGGGCTCATAAGAATGGAAAAGGTGGAGGGAAGATATCGTATATTCATCACAAAGGAAGGAGTTCTCCATGTCAGGAAGTTCAATGAATTTTACAAGGAGCTTTACAGGGAGCAGATAAAGGATCATTATCGGTTCCGCAAAATGCCGTACTGGTTTGATGGGTCTGATTGATAGAACTTACCTGAATCCAACTTGCATTATATTCGATATATGCGGAATAAAATCGTAGGAGCCATCGGTCTCTGACACGACCTCCATGGAGCATGTGTATTTCCTGATAATATGTTTACCTTTGATAGGCTGGCTCATGATGAAATGATATACATCATCTCTCAGGATCTCATCCTCCTTTCTCTCCCATAGAGCGACCACCCTGGATGGGGGAATATTGGTCCTGGCTGTCACATCCTGAACAGCGTCCTTGAAGGCCTTTATCTCGGCAACCTGGGGCGAGTGGTCAAAGTGTTTGACATATATTGCAAAGCCGTGCTTTCCCAAACTGAATAGATTCCATAGGAATCCGGGTTCCTCTTTGACATAGGTGTCGAAGCTGTAGCCGGTCCCATGCTGGCCCTGCACTATCCCGGGCATTGCCACCACGACCTCCTTGCCGAAAAGCGCCTTATT
>JAGLQE010000322.1 GCA_023137005.1 Thermoplasmata archaeon | reverse complement strand
GAATCTCCTCCTCAGCGCTTTATTTTTATTTTCGACAATTTAATATTCAGCATTGGCTTTATCCTCCTCATAGGGAGGCAGAATATGTCCAATCTACTATGGGAACCAAGTGCAGAGAATATCAAGAATGCCAATATGACCAGGTTCATGGAATTCGTGAACCAGAGGCATGGGAAGAATTTCAAGGATTATGAGGAACTGCATAACTGGTCCATCGAGAATATTCCGGAATTCTGGGGAGATATGTGGGCCTTCGGTGAGATCGTTCATTCCAAGGATTTTGAAACAGTGGTCGAGGATCTGGGCAAGATGCCTGGCTCCAAGTGGTTCCCGGGGGCCAGAATGAACTTCGCCGAGAACCTTCTCAGATACCGCGACGACAGGCCTGCGATCATCTTCAAGGGCGAGGCAAGGGTTGATAGGACCATCACCTACTCCCAGCTTTTTGATCAGGTAGCAAGGTTGGCAAAGGCCCTGAGGGACATGGGGATAAAAGAGGGAGACAGGGTGGCTGGCTTCATGCCCAATATGCCGGAATCCATCATTGCAATGCTCGCAGCCACGAGCATTGGAGCCATCTGGTCCTCCTGTTCTCCGGATTTCGGAATAAAAGGAGTGCTGGATCGCTTTGGCCAGATAGAACCGCGTGTTCTGTTCACGGCCGATGGTTACCTGTACAAGGATAAGGAATTCGATTCCCTTGAAAGAATATCCCAGATAATCAGCGAATTACCCTCGGTGGAGAAGATCGTCATTGTGCCATACACCCGCCAGGACCCGGATATAAGCCAGCTCCCCAATGCGATCATGCTGGATGATTTTACTTCTCATGAGCAGGGGCTGGATATGGAATTTGAACAACTTCCTTTCGACCACCCGGTCTATATCATGTACTCGTCCGGAACAACTGGCGTGCCAAAGTGCATTGTTCATGGAGCTGGAGGAACACTCATCCAGCATCTGAAGGAACTGATACTCCACACCAACCTGACCAGGGAAGACAGGATATTCTATTACACAACATGCGGGTGGATGATGTGGAACTGGCTGGTCTCCTCATTGGCTGTTGGAGCCACCATCCTGCTCTATGATGGGAATCCCTTCTACCCCGATGCCTATTCTCTATTCGATTTCGCCAAGGAGAAGGAGATGACCGTCTTCGGCACCAGTGCGAAATACATATCATCCATCGAAGGTGCAGGAGTGAAGCTGGGCGAGGGTGATATTCCCACAGTTCGGGCTATACTATCCACAGGTTCGCCTCTCTCGATCGAGAGCTTCGAGTACATCTATCGCGATGTGAAGAAGGATATCGTTCTCTCATCCATAGCTGGAGGAACAGATATCGTCTCGTGTTTCGCACTAGGTAACCCAATACTGCCAGTGTATGCCGGTGAGCTGCAATGCAGTGGCCTGGGAATGGCGGTCGCGGCCTTTGACGATGATGGTGTTCCCATAATAGAAAAACAGGGAGAACTGGTCTGCACCAGGCCTTTCCCCTCCATGCCCATCTACTTCTGGAATGATCCTGAGGACCGGAAGTACCGGGAGGCTTACTTCGAGACCTATCCCAATATCTGGCATCATGGAGATTATATTGTCGTGACCTCACGAGGCGGGGTCATCATGTACGGAAGGTCGGATGCCACTCTGAATCCCGGAGGGGTGAGGATAGGCACGGCCGAGATCTATCGTGTGGTGGAGAACATACCCGAGATAGAGGATAGCCTGGTGGTCGGCCAGGACTGGGAAAATGATGTCAGGGTGATATTGTTCCTCAAGATGAAAGAGGGGAATGAGATGACCGAGGAGCTGGTCAATATGGTGAAGAAGACCATCAGGTCCAGTACCACGCCGCGCCATGTGCCGGCCAAGGTGATTCAGATAGCTGATATTCCCTACACCATCAATGGCAAGAAAGTGGAGTTAGCGGTCAGAAAGGCAATACATGGTCAGGAAGTGAAAAACAAGGACGCATTGGGTAATCCTGATGCTGTGGACCTGTATCGGGATCTGAAAGAATTGCAAGATTGAGAACTCGCCGAAGCTCAGCTCTGCTGAGATTCAACATGCTCGATATCAAAATATCTATTCCAAGGTAACAAGAACCCTGGACATGCCAGCCGCACACTCGGCCTTGCCGCCCACTGAGAGAATCTTAACTTTTTGCTTGGAGCCCAGTCCTGGTGGATTGCACAATAGATAATGCTCGCATCCCCTCTCAATACAACTGGGTGACTCAAAAGCAATTGTGGAGCCGTCTATGGCCTTCTTCTTGTCCATGATAGCCTTGAAGGGCAACTTCTCTATCTCCACCACTTTGACGCCTTCCTCGTGGACATTGCAATCATGCATGACATCCCGCACTCCGATCACCTTGTAATGGCTACCTTTTTCCAGGTGGAAGCAGATATTCTTCACCTTGCATACCTTGCATTCTGATAGAGGTCCCAGGAAAATGATCTCCTGACCCTTCTTCGCGAGGCTTGTCCCGACTACTGTAAGCATTGTCATCATATCACCATTGTTTTCTCTGCCAGGGCCTCTGCCGCGTCTAGTGTCATCCCTTTGTACCCTAAAATGGTATATCGCTCGGGCTTGATCTCGTGGGCCTTCATAAGGGCGTTTATCACGTCCTCCCGGGTTAGACCCGCGGCTTTTGCGGTCGTCGGAGCCCCGATCACCCATAAGGCATCCTTTATCTTCTCCCAGTTTCCCCCATGAAGGTACATCATCATGATGGTACCGATACCGCATTGTTCACCATGGAGAGCGGGCTTCTCTGCTAACATATCAAGGGCATGGGAGAACTTGTGCTCGGCCCCGCTTGCGGGTCTTGACGAACCCGCAATGCTCATTGATACCCCGGAGGACACTAGGCCTTTGACCACGGTCCAGGCAGATTCCTCCAGTCCGGGTTTTATGTGGGCCGCATTCTCTATGAGTATCTTGGCGACCATTTCCGAAAGGGTAGCTGCATAACTACTGAAATCCTCATTCCGCAATCTCTGAGCCAGCTTCCAGTCCTTGACCGCTGTTAAATTGGATATGATGTCCCCGCAACCTGCCGCCAATAATCTGTGAGGGGAACCTGCGATGATGCGGGTATCGGCTATGACCCCCAAGGGGGTGTGGGCGTCTAACGACTTTTTGACACCGCCCATGGTGATAGAGGCTCTGGACGAAACGATCCCATCATGTGATGCGGCTGTTGGCACACTGATAAAAGGAATACTGATATTGAAGGAAGCTGCCTTCGCAATATCTATTGGCTGGCCGCCACCCACTCCAAGGGCGAAGCCTGCTTTGCCTTCGGTTGCCAGGGAACTCACCGTATTGACAGTATCTCCATCCGCTGTCTTGATCGTGATCACATCTACTTCGAAGCCGACATCCTCCAACAGGTCCTTCACCGTATTACCGGCTATGGACTTGGTCATCTCATCACAGACAAGTACTGCCGAGGAGGAAAGACCAAGGTGCTTGCACACTACTGGAGTCTCATTGATGGCATCATGACCGACCACCACCTCTCTGGGCAATTCCATTCTCTTGTTCTTGTCAAAATCAGGCATAGGCTTCGAGATGGGCAAAGTGATTCATGGATTTATAGTTGTGGACAATGCCTTCTTAATGAAATCATCAAGACCTAGCCATTCTATTACAGCCCCGCCTTCTTCATGAGCATCTGCTTCAGCTCCTCGGGCTTGGTCATTTCTAAACCAAAGAACTCGAAGAATTTATTCGTAGTATTGAGCATGATATTTCCCTGTGCCCCGCGCTCGGCGGTTATAAGCCTGTGCTTTTTGAGTATATCCACATGTGGTTTGGCTGGCCTGCCGATCATCTCCACCAGGTCCTTCTTCTTCATTGGCTGGTAGTATGCGATGAGTGCGGCTGTTTTTATTACCTCATGGGGAAGCTCACGCTGTGCGACAGTTTCAGTGGACTCCTTATACTCCTCTCTAAGCTGGAGAACGTATTTCGAGCTTATCTTGGCAATCTCGAGGCATGTATTGCGGTTCTTGTATGACCTGGATAGTTTTTTCAGGGCAGAGCGAACTTGCTCAGCCTCCAATTCACTGGCTCTCGCTATATCGGGAACGGTCATCGGCTTGCCTGATGAGAACAATATTGCCTCAACAACCTCGACTTCGGTCAAATCACACCACCGCGAGTTCTTCTAGGCTGATGCTTTCACCCTCGGGCTGTGGTTCAATATCAATAGTATCGGTCGCAATGACCTCGCTGGCTACCATTTCGATCGGGGATTCAATGTCCTCGATGTTCTTTATCATGATCTCACCATAGGGAAGGCTTCTCTGATTGAGAGTGATCTTCTTCATCTTGGCCAGGAAGAGGCTGGAAACGAATACCCTTAC
Organism: Thermoplasmata archaeon; assembly: GCA_023137005.1. Taxonomy (GTDB): domain Archaea; phylum Thermoplasmatota; class Thermoplasmata; order SG8-5; family JAGLSY01; genus JAGLSY01. Next base: position 14,375 of record JAGLQE010000322.1, on the reverse strand, counting down.
CCGGTCCATGGGCTCATTGTTCCAGACCTGGGTGATTGGGACTGTGACTTGGTCACAGTGACATATCCTCTGCCATGTGATGCTGATATTCTCTTCCAGGTTCTCAACATGCATGTTCTCGGAGATACTGAAGGTGATATCTGGCTCGTCAAAGTGCTTGCCCACCAATTTTCTCAATTCGATCTCCTGGCGTGCCTCATCAAAGGCCTCGAGGAGCGACATGAGGGAGATCTGCCTGGTGGAAGTGTTCCTCACCGCTTCCTGGATCAGGGGTGTTTCGCATTCCAGAACTGTCTGGAAATATCCAGCACTGGATGGCTCCTCGGGTTGTTCCATGACATCCCAGCCATCGAAGAAATAATCCTCAACCTCGTTCGGCCGGTCGGCATCCATGAGAACTTTATCACTCTGCATCTTGAGCACGGACCAGGCCATGAGTATCAGGCGGCCAGCAATAATGAAATTAACATCTTCTTCCTGATTTATCCTCTTAAGATATATCCTGGTGAACTCCACTAGGTCCAGGTCCCAGGGGTCGAACTTTGACTCCATGACCAGTTGGAAAGCGATGGCCACGGCCTTTTCAACAGGATCTTCGATGACAACGTGCATACCCTCGTCCAATTTATGGAGCAGGGACATGTAATTGTCAATGTCCAGGTCCTCGTCGTTCTCCTTGATTATTGCCTTGTGAAAAAGCAAGTGGTTCATTATATCCTCTGTATCATACTTCATCATATCCCATCCCGTGTTTATTTCCTATCTCGTCATCGTCATTCTCTGGTGTGGTGGTTGTGAGGGTATCGGCCTCCACGTCCTTGATCTTCCCAAGGTCCACCTTCATTATCACCTTGGATATCCCATCATTCTGCATCGTCACCCCGATAAGGTTCGAGGCCTCTTTGAGTGTGACTTCCCTCAATGATATCTGCAGGAATTGAGCCTTCTCCGAATTCCTCTTGATCATGCGGGCGATATTCCCGGCATTGATGGCATCAAGATTCTGGTCTACCTCATCCAGTACGTAGAAGGGTGAGGGTTGATACCTCTGTATCGCGAATATGAATGACATGGAAACCAGCCCCTTCTCTCCACCTGAAAGAGCCTCCAGCCTGTGGACCTTCTTGCCCTTGGGTCTGGCCTTGATCTGTAAACCACCAGCAAATGGATCATCCTTGTTCTCGAGCAGAAGCTCTGCTTCTCCTCCATCACTGAGGTCGGCGTAAACGTCCTTGAACTTCTCATTTATGCCATCGAACACCTTGAGCAGACCAGTTTTCTTCTTCTCTTTCAGCTCGTCCACCAGCTTGATCAGACGCTTTCTCTGGTCCCTGAGGCGTTTCACTTCCTCCTTCAACTCCACATGCCTTGCCTTCTGCTCATCATAGGTCTCCAGTGCCAGCATGTTCACGCTACCTATGGTCTCTATGGTTATCTCCGAGGTCCTAATGGTCTTCTTAAGGGACTCCATGGAAGGTATCTTGGAGGGATCGTCCAGCTTGATGTCCTTTACCGCTTCCTCGATCTCCGCAAGGCGGTCGGTCGCAGTGTTCATTTCTATCCTAAGGCCGCGTAAGAAATCTTCCCTGGTCTCCATACGGTGGTTCATCTTCTCGATCTCGGCCTCGGTCTCCATCTTCTTCTTGTAAACACGATCTCTCTCGTCCCTGGCCTGGATCATCTCCTTCCCCATGGATTCCTGGACCTTGAGCTGGGCTTTCAACTCGACCTCAAGCTTATCAGCTTCCTTTCCCTTGGACTTGATATTGTCCTGGTTCTGGGATATATTGGAATCCAGATTGTCCAGGACCAGCTGAACTTCCTTCTGCCTTTCCAGGTAGAGCTTGATCTGGGCTTTCGTGGAACTCCTGCTTGCATCCAATTCTGACCTTGAGTTGATATTATCGGATAATCGTGATTGGAGATCGTTCATCTCCTTCCCCATCTTGGCCGGGGTCATTTTGAAGAGGGTCTTCTCCATCTCGGCCTTCTGGGATCTTAAAGTCTCGGCCTTGTCGGCCTGGACCATGAGATCGCTGTCCATTGTCTTGATCGCCTTTTCTGTTTCAGCCAGCTCCTTCTCAGACTTCGTTATACTGTCCTTCAGGGTCTTCAATCGGGATTGGAGCCCTTTCTTCTTGATCTTGAATCCTTCGCCTTTGCCAAAGGTCGAGCCTGTTGTCGCGCCCGTTTCCTTTATCTTCTTCTCTATATCTATTAATTCTAAACGAAGTGTGCTGAGCTCGCCGCTTATCTTATCCGCCTCATTGGTCGCGGTCCTCAGCTTCTTTGAAACATCATCCAGGTCTTTCTTATCCACACCTGCTGTCTTGATCATGGACTTGGATCTCAAACCACCGATCATGGCTCCAGAGGCCTCTATTAGCTCACCATCGGTCGTGACTAGCCTCACACCGCCCATTAGTTCTCGAGCGGATTTGAGAGAGCCAACCACTATCGTATCACCGAAAACATGAGTGATAGCATCCCTGTATTGCTCGTCAAAGTCCACCAGATCCAGGGCGAATCCCAAAGAGCTCTTGACCGCGATCTGTGATTTCCCTCTCGGTCTTTGTGATAGCATCTTATTGAGAGGGAGGAAGGTCGCCCTTCCGATCTTGTTCTTCTTGAGATATGTTATGCATTTTTCGGCCACACCATCATTCTCCACCAACAGCGCCTGCATCCTCGCCCCTCCGGCTGTGTTGATGGCTGTTTCATACTTCTTGTCCACCCTTACAAGCTCGGCAACAGTTCCATGGATGCCTTTTATCTCGCCCTTGTCCCTGGCCCCCATAAGCCTGTCCACCGCGGCCGTATAGCCCTTGGCAACGGACTTCGAGGCATCTCTTTCGGCCTTCAGCTGATTGTACTGCCGGGTGAGGGAGCGGATGGCGTTCTCAAGCTCCACCGCTTGCTTGGAAAGTTCTTCTTCCAGATTCTTTTTCTTGAAAAAGCCGTCCTGCAGGATTTTCATCTCTTTATCCGATGACTTATTATCTGAATTGTATTCCTTGAGCTGCCAGTCAGTGTCCTTGAGCTCGAATTCTAATTCCTTCCTGGTCTCCTGAAGCTTGCTGATGGACTCGGTCAATCTGTCGCGCTTGTCTGTCGCACGGTCCTTCTCGATTATCAATTTCTTGAGGTCGGCCGATGCCTTGTCCGCCTGCTCCTGCATACCGACTATCTCATTCTGTACCTTTGATAGGTCGGAATCCGAGCTTGATAATTTTGATTTATGCTTCTCCAGATCCTTCTCCAGTGCTTTTATTTCCTTCGCATGGTCCTTGAGCTTGGACTCGGTGTCTTTGAGATCATTGTTTAAAGATCCAAGTTCCTGGGCGATCTTCTTGATGTCCTCCGCCCTCTTCTTCTTCTCGGACTTGAGCTCGGGTATGGATTCCCTGGAAAGTTCCACTGAATCCCTCGCCCTGGCGATCTCCACCCTCAGACCGTCTATCTTGTTCTTCAACTCCATGTTTTCCTGTGAGGATTTGGATGCGAATTTCTTTTCCAATTTGTCCAGTTCACCAGAGAGGTCACCAAGTGCTTTCACCAGGTTTTCCTTATCCTTCCGGGTGCCTTCGATCTCGGCCTCTCGCTTGTTTATCTGTTCTTCGAGGCCAGTCATCTCGTTTTCCAGGCTGCTCTTCTTCTTATACTCGATCTGTGCTCTGGCCAGGTCAAGTTTTTCCTTGACCTCCTTGTACTTCATGGCACTGGTGCGCTCGCCCTCTAATTGCTTAAGTTGTTTTCTGATCTCATCCATGATGATGTCAATACGCTCTAGATTATCATCCGTCTCGATCTTCTCAACATTGGCCGAATCAATGTCCTTATCGAATCTGGTTATTCCAGCGATCTCATCGAGGATGGTCCTGCGCTCTACCGCGCCCATGCTGACGATATTGGTTATATCACCCTGCTGAACGATATTGTAACCATCGGAGGTTATTCTGGCGTGAGCCAGGATATTATCGAAATCCCCCATTGTGGATTTCTTTCCATTAACGTAAAAGTAACTTGTGTACCCTATCTGGGTCTTGGATCTTTTGACCAGCCTGGTCAGCTTGACCTCGGGTGAATCGACCGGGAGGATCTTTTCAGAATTGTCGAATATCAGGGAGACCTTGCAGAAAGCCGCGGACTTGCCAGCCTTACCACCATTGAATATGAGATCGGTCAATTTGCCTGCCCTTATGGCCTTGGAGCTTCTGGGCCCCAATGCGAACAGGACCGCATCAGAAATATTTGATTTCCCACTGCCATTGGGACCAGTTATCGCAGTGAACCCGTCCATGAACGGTATTGTAAGCTTCCCCTTGAAGGACTTGAAATTCTCCACTTCTAATTGTTTCAGATACAAACTGGCCACCCATCCGTTGGGACGGCCTGTTAAAAAGCTCATCTCGATTAGAGAGAATACTCTTTCTACATCCCATCCCATGTAGAGTCCGACCTTTGTCAGACAAGCAACTATATCTATTGATGTATATATAAATGTTTGCTTACGGACGTGTTTTGGGCTTAAATCAATTATATGGATTATATTCATGCATCAATATAATGACACTTATAATCAATTAATAAAATATATACTGGCAGTAGTTGTCTGACAATAGAATCAGGTCGTGGCCTCCATGTATGCCGATTCCGCGCAATAGGTTTAAATCAAATAACTTATTTCAGGGACATGGAAAAGAGCCTGTAGCTTGGCCAACCAGTGGCTATGGGTGTGAAACAACAATAGCATAATGGGCCCATGGCTTAGACTGGTTATAGCGCCCGGCTGATAACCGGGATGTCGAGAGTTCAAATCTCTTTGGGCCCATTTGTTTTTTATAAATTGTATGGAGTAACAAATGGAGCCAAATCGATGACTGAAGGTCAGCGATTAAGCTCCGAGTGTAATGAGGAGATTCGGCTCGTGCCCAAAACCCCTTTATCCCACAGCCCCATCCTGTCTCCATGACCTCTGTCGATCCAGACATATTCCCCGGCCTCTCCAAGTCCCGCTATTGCGCGGGCCTTCAATGCCATAAACTGCTCCATATCAGATCACATAACCCAGAATTAATTCCTGAGCCCGACCCTCATACCCAGTTCATATTCGATCAAGGAACGGAAACAGGAGAGCTGGCCACAGAGGAGTTCCGGGATGGTGTGACCATCCCGGCCTTTCCGATCGATGAGGCAATAGAGCAGACAAAGAAGGCTTTGGAAGAAGGGGCGAAGCACATCTTCGAGGCTGCTTTCAATTATGAGAACATTCACGTCAAGGTCGATATACTGGTGAATCATGGCAATGATCATGTGGACATCATCGAAGTAAAGTCATCATCCGGTGTCAAGGACATCCACATCGACGATATGGCCATTCAGAGGTATGTTCTGGAAGGCAACGGGTTCGTGGTGGGCAAGACCTCCCTCATGCACCTTAGCCCGTATTATGTGCATCCCAGAGGCCATCTGTTCATCATTTCGAATGAGACCGCGGCTGTTGATGATAGAATGCAGGGGATTCCTGATAATCTCAAGGCACAGAGAATGATGCTCCAATTAGCCGAGCCACCTGAAGTAGGTATCGGCCCCCACTGTACCAAACCCTATGATTGTGCCCTGAGATCCATGTGCTGGGAGCATATTCCGGAAATGTCCATCTTCAATATTCCCAGGTTCTCAAAGAAGTGGGAGTACTACGAGCAGGGGATCATCGAGCTCGATCAGCTACCAGATTCCATAAAAGGCACACCCACACAGAAACCTTTCCTGGATGCTTATCGGTCGGGCAAGACCATTATCGACAAGGTCGGCCTGGAAAGCATGCTGGCGGAATTGGAGGACCCCATCTATTTCATGGACTTTGAAACACTTCAACTAGCAGTTCCAAAGCATAATGGGACAAAGCCCTGGCAGCAGATAACCATCCAATGGTCGGTCCATATCCTGAGGGATGGGGGAGTAATACATCATGAGTTCATTCATGATTCCGAGGAAGACCCAAGAAAGCCCTTTATCGATTCACTGCTGGGTGTTCTGGGAGATACTGGCTCCATCGTGGTCTACTCCTCTTTCGAGAAAAGCAGGTTGAATGATATTGCCAAGGCTTTTCCCGAATATAAGAATAGGATAGATAAGGTGAATGCCCGGCTATGGGACATGCTGGTCGTCTTCAGGAAATTCTATTGTGATGCGAGGTTCAAGGGCAGTAATAGCATCAAGGCCGTTCTGCCAGTGATGGTCCCAAGCCTATCTTACAAAGACCTGGAGGTTCAGGAAGGCGGGGCCGCGATGGTGGAGTATGCGAGGATGATCGGCTTGCCAGAAGGAGAAGAGAGAGAGAATATCAAGCACGATCTTCTGGAATACTGTAAACTGGATACTCTGGCCATGGTGGAAATATATAGAAAGCTACTAAGCTATTAATGGGGGCGTCAGGCCCCTTCAATTGCTTCAACACACTTCTCCAACCACAGCGTGAAACCCATTGACTTGAATATCTCCAGAGCCTTCTGGAGATATTCAGCGGCAGTATCATCGTCTCCCCTGGCCCTATGATAGAATGACATTTCATAGTATAATCTACCGATCTCCCCAGTTTCCTCGGTCTCCTCGAATATCACCCTAGCCTTCTTGAATTCCTCAAAGCTCTTTTCCATGTTGCCAGAAGCGAGCCAGGCCTTGCCCATGATCAGACGGACCCTAGCCTCATCGCTCTTTGCCTTGGACCTTATCGAGGTCTCCAGTGCCTCATTTGCAAAGGAAAAGGCCTTGTCCAGTTGTCCCAAAGATATGAAAGAATCCGCTATCCTGACATTTATGATGGAAAAGATCCACAGTTCATCTATTTCTTTACATATTTGCAGAGCCTGGGTATAATACTCCACAGCCTTCTCATATTCTTCAGTCTGATGATATAATTCCCCTATATTGTTCAGAGAAAGGGCCACGCCGGACCTGTCTCCTATTTCCCGCCTGATCTGGATAGACCTTTCATAATAGTCCAGAGCCGGGCCGAATTCCCCCCTGTCGAAATGAAGTGTGCCTATATTTTCCAGAACAGTGCTGATGCCCCACTTGTCCCCGAACCTCTTTTTCAATTCATAGCTCTCATTATAGCATTCTAGGCTTTTATCAAAGTCCCCCAGGCTGGCATGCAGATTTCCTATGTTCGTGAGGAGTAATGAAAGGCTTCTTTTATCTCGGATCTGATTGGAATTCTCGATGGCCTGTTCATAATATTCCATGGCCTTGGCCAGTTCCCCCATGCTGTAATACAGGTTCCCCAGATTGTTCAAGGATGAGGATATCTTCCTGATATCATTGATCTCTTTTCTTATTTTCAGGGCTTCCTCGGTATATTGGACAGCTATTTCATTGTCCCCCCTGTGGAGATGGATAGAGCCGATATTGTGCTTGACATTGGCTATCTCTCTCTTATCCTGACAATGTTCGGCTATCATCAGGGCTTTCTCCAGGCTGGCAAGGGCCTCCGTGTGTTCGCCCGTCCTGATGCCAACCCAGCCCAGAACACTCAATAGTCTAGCTGTTTCGATAGAATCCTCTTCGTCCAGTAGGGCCAGGCCCTCATCCGCTCTCTCCTTGCTATGCTCATAATCTCCCTGATTGAGATGGATCTCACCTATTCTCCTGAGAATATCGGCTTTCTTCCGGGGATCTGTTCCCTTCTCAATGACCTCGATATATCTGGCGATAGCTATCTCTGTTTCACCTATCAGGGTGTGAAGATCACCCAGCCTTGTTAAACATTCCATCTCCTTCCCGGACCTGGCAGGATCCTGTCTAAGCTTGGGGATCAAGGAAAGACCGTTCTGGTAGAATGAAATGGCCTGCTCTATGGCAAAGGCATTCTCAGCCTTCTCCCCGGCCCCGAAACAATAGGTAAAGGCCTTGTCATGCTTCCGGCTCCTGAAAAAATGTCTGGCAAGGTCATAATAGACATCATCCAGGTTTTCAGAATAAGCTGTTTCATAATATTCACCAAGGCTAAGGTGATAAGAGGACTTCCACCTATCACCAATACCATCATATATCACATCCTGGAAGATAGCATGGCAGAACTCGGCAGTCCCGTTGTTCAGGGTAATGATCCCGCTGTCCTGCAGTCCCTGGAGAGCCTGGGCTGGGTCACGAGCTGCCTGAATAGATAATGCAGTCTGTGAATCGAATGATCTTCCAATGCAAGAGGCATATTCTGCAAGGGCCATGATCTCAGGGGTAAGGTTCTCCAGCCTTCTTTGGACCACCTCGTCCACCGAGTCAGGGATGGAATAATCCTGGCTGATGAGAATGTCTTTGCCTTCGGAAGTGGAGATATTTCCCTCCAAGCTCATTTGCCTGAGCAATTCGATAACAAAGAAGGGATTGCCATCACAGGCACTGGCCAGATGTTTCACGAAGGACTCGGGGAATTGATGTCCAGGGTGCATGGCCTCCACGAGAGATGATACGGATGCACTTCCAAGTTGAATTAGGGGCATGAGCTTGAAATTGTCCTCCAAGCTCATATTCTCCATCGTGGTCTGAAGGACATCTCCCATCTCGGGCCGAAGCGTGCCGGTTATCATGATATTCTCCCCGGCGATGTTCCTGGAAATATAGTTCAAAACAAATAATGAGGATTCATCCGCCCAATGGAGGTCCTCCAACAATAGGATCAGCGATCGATCAGTGGATAATGACCTGAGAAGTTCCAATACCTCATCAGCTATCCTTATTCTCTCATTTTCCAATTTCACGCCTTCCAGGTCCCTTCTTATCAGGAATTTGGCATTGGCCAGTGATGAGATCGTTTCCTGCACCTGGGCCATGTCATCCATATTTCCGGACCAGGATCTCAGAGCCTCTCCGCACTCCTCCTCTATGGAGCTTACAGTGCTTCGGAGTAAATTCTTCATGTCCGGGTGTTCGGTTCCTTTGAACACGGCTGTTAGGAATATCTGGGAGCCGTGTTCAATCATTATCTTCATGTCCCCATATTCCAGCCTTCCCAGCCCGATCTTTCGATCTCCAGACATACCGAATGAATCGCTGACAAAATCCTGAACTGCCGAAAGCATGCCCGCGAATATATCTGCATCCAGATCCGAGGCCTCGGAGGATGCCTGGGCAATAAGTATGCCTGATCTATCAACAGCAAACAATGCAGTGAAGGATATATGCTCCTGTTCCTGGAACAGAGGGTCGTCGATCTCCTTCTCAAGGGCTTTGGAAAAGGTCAGGAAAGGGTGGATAGTGTCAGAAGAGCTGGCTCCGGTCAATATCTTTACGCCTTTATCGGTAGCATGATCCAGGAATTCATCAACCAGCCTGGTCTTACCAACCCCGGCCTCCCCGGATATAAGAACAGTTGACCCTTTTCCAATGATCGTATCTTCAAGATTTCCTTCCAGCAGTTTGAGTTCTTCCTCTCTGCCGATCAATCTTATTTGTTGTGGGCGCAGATCTTCCATTAGCGAGTGGGATATGGTTAAAGAAGTAAAAGGGTTTCTAAGTAAACTACCAGGCCAGAATCGTAACACCAAGTCATTTATGGCCTGGAAGTTCACGTCTTTGGTGGGCTATAAAACTACTCCCGGGATGTGTCATCCTCGGGCTGTTCGGATGGAGCTTCAACTGGTGTTTCTAAAGTCTCACCAGCCTCATCAGGCATGTCATCCTCGGGCTTCCAGCCTATGGGTTTTAGACCCACAGATTCAGGTGTAGCATCTTCCAGCATCTGGTACCACTGGACCGTATCCTTGCTTAAGGCCACTCTCTCGGCCTTGTAAATATGGCCCAGAAGCAAATACTCCCCAACAACCTTTCCCGTGATGGTCATCACCAGTGCCACCGGGAATATGAGGACTATGGAGATGAGCATGTTCTGGATCACGAAAACATAGTAGAGGCCGAGGAAATCACCGGACACACCGAAAATTATGGGTGCAAATAGAGCGATGATTATCATGACGACGGCTGTGATCGTCAGGATTATGGAGGCCATGACCGAATGATAGAGCTCGTCCATGGTGGTCAATAATCCCAGGATGAAGCCGCAGAAGAGGGGGCTTATGAACAATACCTCACCGCTTGGTGAGAAGCCAGTAGCGAACTTCAGGAAATCGCTGGCAAAGAAGAAGGCGACTACAATGCCTGCCGAGATGGACCAGATAAGGAGCTTCAGTTTTTTGGCGTTTATAAGCTGTCCATCGGTCTTCATGGGCTCACCTCCAGCATACCCACAAAGTAGAAGGGTATTGTACCCTGAAGGTCACTGGGGCCTGATATCTTGTAGAAAACCGTACCCGAAACTACAAAATGGGCGGAATTGTCTGGAGATGGAGATATGTCCACCAGCTTATCATACTGGTCAGAGGTAGGATCGAGGCCCATTGATACGGTGTATTCGAAATTGGTTCCCGCCTCCACGAAATTGGTATTACTGGCGCTCGCAACCGTGCCCAGAAAATCCATCTGATTGGGCCTGTTTATGGGAATATCCGAGGCATAGACACTGTACTCGATCATATAGATCTTGATGTCCAGCTGGCTAACATTGTTGAGTACCAGGATATTGATATCCACTCCGAGATCGGATATATTCTTTGATACCGCAATACCTGTGATATATGCATCCGCATTCAGCTGAGTCTCCGTCACCTTGGCATACTCTTGCGAGGTGTAATAAAGACCGTAGGCCGATATCAGAGCTGTGATCACAAGGCAGATGCCTATCAGTTCAAGAATTTTGGTCTTTTTCATTGGTTTCTGGTTACTCATCATACGGACATTACTAGACTAATATAAAAACAAAGTTGTACGGTGTTTTGTATAATATTTAAGTGCATTGGTACAGTGGTTTGTAAAAGGCGATGTATCTGTAAACTTCGAGCGAGCAGGATGAATCTCAGCCAAGCTGAGCTTTCAGAATCTCGGCGAGCCGAGATTCCCTGATTTTTTTTAGATGCGTGTTTTATCATTGAATTCTACGCATCTATTTTATCAAACACATAAGCTAGCTGTGATTAATAGAGTGTTTGATTCGGAATTGGAAACCTTTTTGGAAGGTTATCCAGCGCAGCGAGATAAAAAGGCTTCCTGGTGCAGTGGTTTGTAAAAGGCAGATGGTCTGAACTTATAATGATAAATATTGAAATGGGGAGGATGACGAACGCCATCCTCCATTTTTCTACTTGGTTCGATCACGCAACCTTGCGAGCTTCAGCCTCGGCCTTGGCTGCCTCTAAAGGCTCAGCGGCCTTGACCTGATCCTCGAAGGTGGGTATCTCGGGCTTGTCATTGCGGAAGTTGATATCTCCTGCGAAGTGGCACTGGATAAAGTGTCCAGTCTCCATTTCTCTGACCTCGGGCCTCTTCTCCGAGCATACATCCTTAGCGTACAGGCATCTCGGGTGGAAGGGACAACCGCTGGGTATGTTCATTGCCGATGGAAGATCTCCTCTGATCTCCGTTCTACCACGCTCTACACCTGGATCTGGGATCGGAACCGCTGACAGCAGAGCCCTGGTGTATGGATGATATGAGTTGTGTATTATAGTCTCAGCCGGCGCATACTCCACTATGTGGCCCAGGTACATCACCGCGATATGATCGCTCATGTATCTGGACACCGAAAGATCGTGGGTGATGAACATAAAGGGTATGTCATACCTATCCTTCAATCCAAGCATCAAGTTCATGATACCTGCCCTGATGGACACATCCAACATGGACACTGGCTCATCAGCCACAATGAATTCCGGCCTCAGTGCGAGTGTACGAGCTATAGCCACTCTCTGCCTCTGTCCTCCACTCAGTTCGTGAGGGTATCTGCCCATGTACTCGGATGATGGCTTCAGCTCAGCATATTCAAGAGCCTTGGCAACCATGTCCTCCCTTTCCTCATAGGACTCACCCACTCCATGAACAAGCAGTGGCTCCACTACTGTTCCAAAGACAGTGAATCGAGGGTTGAGGGACTCGTACGGGTCCTGAAAGATCATCTGCACCTTTCGCCTGAAGTCCTTAAGCTCGGAACCTTTCTTCATGGCAATGTCCTCGCCCTTGAAGTACATATTACCAGAAGTTGGATCTTCCAGCCTGACTAGTAAACGCCCGGCTGTAGTTTTACCACAACCACTCTCACCCACCAGACCAAGGATCTTTCCCTTCTGTATCTTGAAGGAAATATCATCCACAGCATGAACGAACACTTGCTCCTTGCTCATGAGGGATGACATAAAGCCACCAGATATCTCAAAGTACTTTCTCAGGTTGATAACATCGAATATCGTATCTTCTTCGCTCATCATCTCACCTCCGACAGCTGGCCATTGAACAATTCCAGTGCGAAATGACACAGGGAAAAGTGGTTGGGCTCAACCTCTACAAGCTCGGGCTCCTCGTCCTTGCATATCTCCTTGGCGAATTTACATCGCGGATGGAACTTGCAACCTGATGGCGGATTTGCCAGATCAGGTGGGGAACCAGGAATGGAGTATAGTGGTTTCTTCTCACCGATTATACTGGGGAAAGAAGCCAGTAGACCCATGGCATAGGGGTTGGCCGGTCTCTCGAACACTGATTCGATACCACCAAACTCGAATACCCTTCCGGCGTACATGATGGCGATCTTCTCTGCCACCTCTGCGACCACCGAGATATCGTGGGTGATGATTATCATGGCCATTCCCAATTTCCTCTGGAGATCTCTTATCTCAGCAAGAACACGGTCCTGCATGATCACATCCAGAGCGGTTGTGGGCTCGTCGGCTATGATGAGCTTCGGGTTGCAGGCAAGAGCCATTGCGATCATACCCCTCTGCTTCATACCTCCACTGTATTCGTGTGGGAAACCATCTATCCTTTCGGGATCCAGGCCCACCAGTTTGAAGAGCTCGATCACTTTCTTCCTGGCCTCTTCTTTGGTAACATCATCGTGGGCCCTGATGGCCTCACCGATCTGGTCACCGACCTTGAAGACCGGGTTGAAGGCGTTCATCGCACTCTGGAAGATCATGGAGACCTCGTCCCATCTGAAATCGGTCATCATGTTCTCCACGTACTTTCTGCGCTTCTTGGGTGGTAGAGCCATTTCCTCCTCACTTCCGGCAATGATCCGGCCATCGAAGGTAATGGTACCCTCGACGATCTCACCATTCTCCGGGAGCAATCGGGTAATTGCAAAGGCCGCTGTAGTTTTTCCACAGCCAGATTCTCCGACCAGACCAAGGGTCTCCCCTCTGTCCAGATTGAATGAGACATTCTCCACGGCCTTGACCGTTCCTCTCTGAATTCCGTAATGTACACTTACATTTTTGAGTTCTAACAGTGCCATTTCATCACCTCCTCCTCAGTCTTGGATTGACTATCTCATCGAATGCCCTTCCAAGCAGGAAGAATGACAGACAGATCAGAGTTATAGATATACCTGGAGGCATCAACCACCACCAGGCAGTCAGTGCATTAGCGTGCTGAACAAAGTTCAACATCATACCCCAGCTCATTGTCCTTGGATCACCAAGTCCAATGAAACTTAGAGAAGCTTCAGCAAGAATTGCACCACTGACGTAGAAGGTCATGTACAGAACCGCAAGAGGCAGGATGTTCGGAGCAATGTGCTTGAACATGATCCTTGTCTTGCTGGCACCGCTGACCCTTGCAGAGTCGATGAAGGGTCTTTCCTTCAGTGTCAGAACCTCTGACCTGATAACCCTTGCAGTACCACCCCAACCTACAATTCCTATGATGAACACGATATTCCACACACTGGGCTCCATCAGAGCTGCCAATATGATCAATAAGGGTAATCCAGGTAATGTCAGAATAACATCAGTGAATCTCATGAGTATGATATCCACATTTCCGCCGTAGTAACCTGATACCAGTCCAACCAGCATACCTATGCTGATCGAGAATATGGCTGCAGAGAAACCTACGAGAAGAGCTATTCTTGAACCCAGAAGCAACTGGCTGAGAATATCCCTACCCTGTGCATCTGTTCCCAATGGATAATCAATTCCGCTGGGTGGTAACTCATCCTCTTCCATGGTCCAGGTCGGAGGCAGAGGAGCTATCATGGTTCCAGTACATCTGTGTGAATATATTCTGGAAGAATCTCCAGATATTATCTCACCAGCTGCATCCAGCTGAACTGTGGCCAGGACGACCTCACCCTCACCAGTGTGCTGAGAAGTACCCGGTGCAAAATCATCATAGACGATCGGCATATGCAAGGCCACACCCTGAAGGGTCTTTCTCCACTTGACCACACCAGCTGTATCTACCCCGTATATCAAGGTAGAGTCATCAGATGCGTCACTCAATGTGCCATTGTAGTTCCTGGCAGTTATGAATATCAGCCTGGAGTACAT
>JAGLQE010000321.1 GCA_023137005.1 Thermoplasmata archaeon | reverse complement strand
CGATAGATGCCTATTTCGAATCCATGTCCGGCTTCACCACGACCGGAGCAACAATACTGGACCCTTCCATTGGAGATTATATGGACATATATCCACACAGCATACTCATGTGGCGGGCGGTGACCACATGGCTTGGCGGTATGGGGATCATAGTGTTCAGTGTCGTGATACTGGCAAGGTTCCTGGAAGGAGGATTGCATCTTTTCAAGGCCGAGGTCGCTGGAGCCTCTGTTACTCGATTGAGGCCCAGACTGCATCAGACTGCCCGAATACTATGGGGGGTTTACGGTTTTTTCACTTTGCTTTCTATAATACTCATGATGGGGGCTGGAATGGGACCCTTTGATTCCATAGCTACATCATTTTCCACTCTCTCGACCGGTGGTTTCTCGGTCCACTCGAATAATATAGGATTCTATGATAGCCCAGGTGTGGAGCTGGTGATGATGTTCTTCATGATAGTCGGAGCCACCAATTTCGTTTTGCATTATAGGATAATGACAGGAAAATACCTGGATGCCTTCAAGGATCGTGAGCTTCAGACCTTCCTTACCTGGTTGGCACTGGTATGTATAGTGGTGGTATCGGCCCTGGCAATATCCGGGTATTACGGCTTCGGGGAAAGCCTCAGAAAAGGAATATTCCAATGCGTGTCGGCGGGAACGACCAGTGGCTTCTCCACGGCCGGTGATATCGCAATGTGGCCGCCATTGGCACATATCCTGCTCGTGTTCCTGATGCTGGTGGGAGCCACCCTCGGTTCAACAAGCGGAGGATTGAAGGTATCCAGGATCTACATACTGGTGAAGAATGTGAAGAATGGCATACTCAAGGCCATCCATCCGAGAGTGGTACAACAGGTGAAGGTCCGTGGGAGGATCATACCGGATAAAGTTGTGGCACGTGTTCAGATACTGCTTTTCAGCTATATCATGATACTATTCCTTTCAATGATCGCATTATGTGCCAGCGGGGTCAGTGTTCAGGATTCGCTATCCGCGGTGGCCAGTTGCCTCGCCAACTCGGGATTGGGCATATTCGGGCCTGGTGAAGGGTTCCACACACTCCCTTCCTTTGCAAAAGTGGTTCTCACATTCGATATGTGGATAGGTAGGCTGGAGATAATAACAGGACTTATTATTTTATCGCCGAGTACGTATAGGACCTAGTGGATTTTCTGTATGTTGGCACATTGGTTTGTTAAGCTGGGTGTGGATAAGTCGTGATAACGGCCAAAGGTTGAGGACACCCCCGCCCTCTGGGCGAGGTTCGCGGATCTCCAGTTGGTATTGTCACTCGCTAATACATCCGAATCAAATGCTTCGCTTGAATTATGTTAATAATCGTATTAGATTTTCTGTCCGCGTACAATTTAATGCAAAACACGCAGCCAGAAATCCAGTACCCCGCCCGCCTGCTAATACATAGGAATATTTTAGACGGGGCATGTTTGTTGATAAATGTTTTGCTTGGTCATCATTTCAACGGAATACCCGAGGCAACCTCTTCCAATATGTCCATGCCCTTCTCGATATTCTCTATGGAATTGGCATAGGAGAATCTAAGATGTCCCTCTCCACCATGGCCAAAGGCCGAGCCGGGAGCGCATATCATGCCTCCCTCGAGAAGTTTCATAGCGAAATCCATGCCCAGTATATCATGATCAAAGGACGGGAAGGCGTAAAAGGCCCCATTTGGTTTGAGGCATGTGAAACCATCTATCTTGTTGATGCGATCCACTATGACGTTCCGCCTTTTCCTGAGTATATTGACCCTCTCTTCTATCTTATTGTCAGGTGCCTCCATTGCTTTCTGGCAAGCGAACTGCAATGGTGTGGGGGGGCATGCGATATTGTAGTACTGGATCTTGGAAAGGTCCGCTATCAATTCCTCGGAGGATGCCATGTAACCCACTCTCCAACCAGTCATGGCGAAGGATTTTGAAAATGAATTTATGTACACGACATTGTCATAGTCACCATTGAGGAAGGAATGATGTTCGTCATCATACACGATCTTGTCATAAACCTCATCTGATATTATGACGAGGTCGTGATCGATGGCTATGTCCCTGATGGCTTTGATGGTATCCTTATCTATAACTCCGGATGTCGGGTTGTTGGGTGTATTGAGTATTATGGCCTTGGTACGGGTGTTTATCAATTCCAATATCTCATCTGGCTGTGGAACAAATTCATGCTCCTGCCTGAGCGAGTATTTCACGGGAAAAGCACCGCACATGATCGCATGGGGTGAGTAAAGAACGAAACCTGGATCGGGGATAAGTATCTCATCACCATGATCGAACAGGGCCATGGCCGATACCAGAAGTCCCTGGGTGGCCCCTGCCGTGATCATAACGTTCTCTCGGGTAACATCCTTCCTGTATGTGTGGAGGCTTTCAGCTATGGAATCCCTCAACTCGGGCATGCCCTTGGTCGGGCCATAGCCATTATGTCCTGAATTGACCGCTGTTGCCAGGGCCTGCTTCGCCTCGTCTATCGGCTCGAAATCCAATTCACCGATACCAAGATTTATGGTCCCTGGCTTAGCCAATTCGAACATCTTTCTTATTCCAGATATCTCAAGCCTTTTTGTCCTTGCTGCTGCCCAATCTCTCATGAGGAGCACAATATGATATTCTATCTTAAAGTCTTCGTTCTAGGGTTAATAATCTAGGTGGCCGATGGCTATCTTTCAGCTTTAGGAAAGTTTATATCAGGATGGTCATTAACCCTGGTTGAGTGATAAAATGCAAGCAGGACAAATGGCTTATGATAGGGCAATAACAGTTTTTTCCCCAGACGGCAGACTATTCCAGGTAGAGTACGCGAGAGTGGCTGTTAGCAGGGGTACGACCACAGCAGGTCTCAAGTTCAAGGACGGCGTGATCCTCATGGCGGATAAGAAGGTCAGTAGCAGACTGATCGAATCGGATTCCATTGAGAAACTCTTCGCCATCGACAAGCATATCGGTTGCGCCACCTCCGGGTTGGTCGCCGATGCCCGTGCTCTAGTGGACTATGCTAGAGTGGTTGGACAGGTTAACAAGGTGACATACGAGGAGCGTATCAGTGTGGATATCCTTGTCAAGAAGATATGTGACTATAAACAGAATTACACACAGTACGGTGGAGTTCGACCCTTTGGTACCGCATTGCTGGTTGGCGGTGTGGATTCCTTTGGAAACCACCTGTATGAGACAGACCCCAGTGGTGCATTGATCTCGTACAAGGCTGGTAGCATTGGTTCCGGAAGGGGCGTTGTCATGGAGCTTTTCGAGGAGAAGTTCAAGGACAATATGAAGATGGAAGATGCCATTCTTCTGGGCCTTGAAGGTCTGAAGAAGGCCAGTGATGACCCATTGACACCAAGCACTGTGGAGATAGCTGTTATAAAGAAAGGCAAGGACTTTGAGAAACTGGACGAGGCAGGTGTCAAGAAATATCTTGACAAGCTTTGAACTTCTCAGCACCATCATGGTTTCAATGTGCGATTTTCATTCGCACATTGAAAAACCAATAATACAATTGGAGGAAGAAACATGGTTAAAGATAGGATGATCCAAAAAGAATACGCTGATGACCTGATGGATGGAATGGTCATAGCTCGTCTTGAAAGTCATGGCAATACCTTTGAGATAATAGTCGAAGCAGATGCTGTGGACGGTATAAAGACCGGCAAGATAGAAGATATCCTGAAGCACATGCCAGAGGATTCTATTTTCAAGGATGCGAAGAAGGGTGAAAGGGCTCCAGAGGATTCCATAAAAACAGTATTTGACACGGATGATGTTGCCCAGATAGCTCAAAAGATCATCGCGAAGGGCCAGGTACAGCTTACCACCGAGCAGAGAAAACAGATGACCGAGGAAAAAAGAAAGCAGGTCATAACCATGATTGCCAGGGAGGTCATAAACCCACAAACCAAGATGCCCCACCCCCCGCAGAGAATAGAACTGGCCATGGATGAGGCGAATGTCCAGATAGACCCCTTCAAATCCGTGAACATACAAGTTAAAGAAGTGGTGGATGCCCTCAGGTCCCTTCTGCCCATCAGCTTCGAAAAGGTAAGGATGGCTGTCAAGGTATCTGCCGTCGACTACGGCAGATGCTTTGGTGATATCAAGAATTTCGGCACGGTCGTCCGTGAGGAATGGCAGAATGACGGCTCCTGGATAGGGGTGGTCGAGATGCCAG
>JAGLQE010000320.1 GCA_023137005.1 Thermoplasmata archaeon | reverse complement strand
CGGCACGCTCTGTACCTGGTATATCCACTATCCACATCCCTGATAGTCGGGGCCAAGATAGCTGGCCTGGACATATACGAGGCCATTGTATACCTCACACCCTTTTTCCTCCTCTTACTGGTAGTGGGCTACATATTCTTTATAAGAAAAGCAGCTGGAAAGATGGATTATAGGAAAGCCTTCTCATTCGCAGGTCTGATGCTCCCCATGCTCATCATACTCATCGCTCCAGTATTGGACTTCATCCTCCTCAATACCTGGAAGCCCGAAATAAGGGAAACAAGCCTCTTATTGGCGGTCCTCGTATCTCTGGCCCTGTCTCTCTACCTCGGAAAGATGACGCCCAGGAAGTTCAAGTTCATCATCTCCGATATGAGGCCATGGAAGTATGGATTGATAGTGGTTGGAATGTTCGTATTCCTCAATATTTTTATTGCTTCCGGGGCTCCAGAAGCAATATCCGTTCTCACTCCATCCAAGGTCATGCTTTGCGTGGTCGTTGGATTCATGCTTGGCCTCACCACTGGCAGGATACAGCTCCCCATCTCGATAATCGTGCCCATCTATCTTACTAATTTCATGGTAGCCGCGGTCGAGCCAATGGCCTTCGCGATCACCTATTTCTCGATATTCCTCGGATATCTGATATCCCCGATACATCCCTGCAATACAGTATCCCTTGAATATTTCAAGGTCAGCCTCAAGGACTTCTTCAAGGCTATCTGGCCCTCCACCGCCCTGATGTTCGGGATAGTTCTGCTACTGGCTGTTGTTTTGCTGTAATGATGGGGTCCCTCCACTGCCCTATCGAGCAATTAGAATAAAATATCCCCACTGCCATTAACCCTTGGTTAAGATGGTCACTGGTTTCGATATACTTGGTCATGATCAGACACTCAGAAAGCATTGGATACTCCGTATGCTGGCCATATTTATCGACATGCTGATAGTTTTCTTCGCTGTAGGCATTGTTCTGCTATTCCTTGACATGAACACGGCCCTTGTCGCGGGTATAACGGCCAGTATCGTGCTTTTCATCTATTCCGGAATAATGGAGATGGCAATGGGTGCCACGATCGGTAAAAGGATACTTGGCCTGAAAGTGGTTTCCACTGATGGAGGGAAGAACATGACCGGTGCCTTTCTCAGGAACATCTCCAAGGTCTTCTGGTTCATCTTCCTACCCATTGACACCTTGATCGGTCTTGCAGGTCGTGGCGACCCGAGACAGAGATTCTTCGACCGTATCGTGAATACCACTGTCGTTCATTCGGGTGATCCAGAGCCCATAGACAGGATACAATCCGCCGCAGAGGCTAGGGTGGCTGAAGAAGGAACAACCCAGTAGGTGAGTGTATGAAGGTCTTTTTACATGATGATTACAGCCAACTTACGCAGACCCCGGGTCATCCGGAGTGTCCTGAGCGGATGGAGGCCATAATTTCCAGGCTTCCTGAAGTGATCTCACCCGCAGATATGATCATGCCCGTACCAGCCTCGGAGGACCAGCTGGCCCTGGCCCATGAACCTGATCATGTTAGTTTTATCAAGAATTTCGGAGAGGGGTACATGGATGCGGATTCCTATATCCACTCTCACACCTTTGACATGGCCTCTCTGGCCGCAGGCGGAGCAATCCAGGCCGCTGAATATTCATTCGATAATAAAGTCCCAACATATGCCCTGACCCGACCACCCGGCCACCACGCTGGAAGTGACTATGGTGGAGGGTTCTGCTATTTTAACAATGTCGCTATTGCGGCAGCCAGCTTGCTGAAAAAGGTGAAAAAAGTGGCTATCGTGGACATCGATGTCCATCACGGCAACGGCACCAATGACATATTCTCTTATTCAAAGGACATTCTCTACATCTCCACCCACCAATACGGTATATATCCCGGAACTGGCCACTTTAAGGATGTGGGAAGGGATGAAGGAGAGGGTTTCAATGTCAATGTTCCGCTTCCTGCGAGATCCGGGGATGCGACTTTCGACCATGCTTTTGACAAGCTCATCATTCCGATCCTGAAACAATTCAAACCCGAGGCCCTGCTCATCAGTTTTGGAGGGGACGCGCATTACAAGGACATGCTGGCCTCCCTAACTCTTTCGAGCCCGGGATACCTGAATCTACTGGCCAAGCTGAAGGAATTTGGGGCCGAGGTCTGTGATAATAGGACCTCTATCTTGCTCGAGGGCGGGTATCACACACAAGCCTTGGCCGAGGTTGTCTGCGGCACGATCGCTCTTTTCAATGGCAAGGAATTTGATATGAAATATGATGAAGTTATGGACACCGATGGAATAGGCAATGAGTATGTGGGCAAGGCAATTGAAGTGCATTCAAAATATTGGGATGTTTGAGTCAGCCCTTGATCAAATTTAATCTTAAAAAATGAAAAGAAGCCTGGCCAG
>JAGLQE010000032.1 GCA_023137005.1 Thermoplasmata archaeon | reverse complement strand
GTGAAGGTCCAGGCATGGCTTCCGTGGTCTATCATCCATGTGGCACTGCTACTTTCCACATCCAAACCTTCCGGGACATCGACCAGGATGTTGACGATGGTCGCAGCACCGTAAAGGGTATTGTTGTAGTACACTGTCACTACGAAGCTATCGCCGGGTCTAAGATGGCTGGCCTGAGAGACCATATCTGATGTGAACCCGGACCTGAGCTGGCATAGTATGTCCTTTTGCGAGGTCGTGCTTCTCATGTATCCTGAGCTGTCAGTGTAGTTTATGGATACTCTTAATGGAACATTTGCATTCTGGATGGCATTATCTCGGAGACTTACATTGAGGTGCAGGGTGCGGTTCGCACCCCCTGGTATGGCTCCTATCTGCCAAGTGAAGTTGGTCCCATCGCAGATGCCCCCACTGGAATTCAAATACTCAAATCTCTCATCCTGTGTTTCGTTCATCCAGGAAACAGGTGAGGTGCCACCCCCATCATTGTTTATGAGTATCTGAAAATGAAGGGCATCCCCGACATCTGCCGTGTCTAGGTCGGATATTATCTCAATATTGAAATTGGGAGAGATGATCATATTGGTGAAATCGGTAAGGAAGGATTCCACTCTATTGGACAGAGGGTCTTGATATTCGATAGCGATGATGGTCGAAAGATGTGTCATATCATCTAGCCCAGCCCTGGCCTCTGTATCTATTCCAAAGGAATAATTCCCCTGGACGACATCCTTGAAATGATATCTATAGATGCCTGTAGCATTATCCCATTCTTGGCTATGGAAGGTGCTAAGTCCATCTGCCCCATCAGAGATGTATAGGAGATTTGGATCAAGATATGTGGTGAGCCAGACACTTGTTGAAGTACTTTGAGCTGTATTATTGAAGAAGACAGTTAGTCGTGTGATCTCTCCACCTTCGACCTGGGGCTTGCTCCACACTCCTTCCAGGGAAATTATCGGGTTTGTGGCCACATACTGGATATTGAACTCGGAGATGCCAGGGGTCACCATGGGATCGCCTGTTTCAAGTACGGCCCTGAACTTTATTCCTGGTCCATTGCTGTCCATGATCACATGCCGCAGGTCCCCATCCAGAGGAATAGGCTCCCATAATGTCCCTCCATTTATGGAATAATAATAGGTTATGGCCTGTCCCATATCATCATCTGTAAATGAGAAAGACCCCCAGTTGGTGATATTGGCTGGCTTGAAGTTCTCTGTCTCAATATAGCCCATTGGCTCATACTGCTCGTAATTTATTGTCACATTTCTGATACTGGGTGCGGTATTGGTGATGTCGGTGGAGACATTGAACATATATTGGATGTACCGGCTCCATGGTCTGTCTATTACAGCATTTGTCGGGTCGGTCATGGGTGTGGACCAATTGGACCAGATGCTGTCTGTTGGGAAGGGCGTGTCTCCCGTCCTTATTCGGAAGGAGATATTGGTATTGGCTGGTCTATCTTCTTCCCAGGTCATATTGGTCCACATGGCATGATCACCTGCATCATACACATCTGATACATAATCGCCCTCTGGCTTATAGGCCGTGAACAGCAGGGAGGCATTGTCCCAGAAATTCTCGATTCCTGCAGCAGAGGGGCTGGTATGGGCCTTCTCGCCACTGGAGTCTGTCAGGGTAAAAAGTGTGATATTATAAAGCCCGGTTTGGTTAAATACGGAGCAATCCTCGGACCCGAGAGATGTATAATTGGCATAGGTGGAATTGACCCAGCCGCTGGAGGATAAGTTGAAGGACTGGTTGGTATTTAGGTTGGTGATATATATCTCGGCAAGCGAGCCCGGGGATATTATATATGAGTTATTGTCGAAAAGGTGAAAGGCAGATATGTTCACAGCCAGAGGTATCGAGGTTATATTGATGGTCTGGTTGAGCCAGACATACCGATCAAAAGACTGACCGGGATTGAGATCTGCATAGTAATTTCTCCAACAATATCCGTCATCATCTTTCCCTCCGGTCTGGTTGCGAACTTCGCTGTTGAGAGCGGAGGTACCCAATGACATGGATTCCCAGTTGTCGGCCAGGGACCCCACAGGAGGATTGTCGAAGTAGCCGTTTTCAATAAGTTGCTTGTCATCGGTTGTGTTTAGCATGATAAGGCCGTCGGCCGATATGGACAGGTTAGTGGATGAGCCAATACCGTAATCTGTGCCATTGACCATTGACCATTTGTTCTGGATCTTTGACAGGATGGCATTCCCTCCGTATATCTCGGTATCAGACAGGGTGTAATTCTCCGTGGTGGAAAAATCCCAAGTGGCTACCCTTGTGCCATCCAGATTGTCGGTATCCGAAGGGTCTGGGCTGGCAAATCCAGGGATCAACATAGCAATTATAATAAAAATGCATATTACCTTGATCTCTATTTTCAATAAGCCAGTGTATCTCAAGTTCTTACCCCTATGTCGGGCATTGCCCATCTAAGTGAATACTTAAGAACATTTAAATATTGCGTTGACGCATAGTTTAATATATACTATAGTGAATAATTTTGTTATTTAAATATAATGCAAAGTCTTATATAGTGGACAGTGGAAGCATTTAAATACAATAATTAACTATGTTATTTTGGTCAACTTTTTTAGACCATAGTTTCGAAGGGTGTAGCATTGAGGGCAGCAATAAGAACATTGTTGACGACGATACTCTGTGTACTGGTAGCTATTACCATGTTGACATCGGGGGCGTCCGTTCGCGACAATGATGTGATGGATGGAGACATGCCTCCTATTGATCTCAGCGATCAGCCTGGGCCAGATAGACCATTTCAGGGCTCGGATCCTGCTGTGCAGTGGCTTTCCTTCCCTTCTCCAGACTCTTCTTCAAATTTTAACTTTATAGAGATCACAGACATAGATATCGACGGCAAAATGGACATCGTTGTAGGGGAACTGGCCGGAGGGATCCTTATCTGGACTGGTGATGGAAATGGAGGATGGACATCCTTTCCCTCTCCCGGTGGCTTCATGATCGCCAATGATGTGGTATCCGGTGATATCAACAATGATGGAAAACCCGATATAGTGGTGGCCTCGACAATTGGCCTTATGGCCTGGGTCGGAGATGGGGTCGGTGGATGGACCGTGGCCGATAGTGGGCTACCAACTGGTATCTTCAACTCGGTCGCTCTGGAATATGTGGATATGGATGCCTATTTGGACATAGTGGCCGGATGTAGTGCTCTCCCCGCAGAGAAAGGTGTCCAGGTAATGCTGGGCGACGGGGCCGGAAACTGGGTTCATGGTGATACGAACATACCTGTTGGCTTCACTGCCAATGGTGTGGTGACCGGAGATCTCAATAATGATGGAATGTCTGATATCGCTGTTGCCAGATCTGATGGTGTATCTGCCTGGATAGGCGACGGTGTAGGCTCATGGACCTTGAGAGAGAATGGCTTTCCGAGTTCCGGCATGTGCACCGATGTAAAACTGGCAGATTTCAACCAGGATGGAAATCTAGATGCAGTGACCACTCATTCGATAGACGGTGTGATGGTCTGGAATGGAGATGGCTGGGGCACATGGACACCAACCTTTAATTTACCCTTCACAGGAAGATACGAGCGCCTGGACCATGGTGATATCAATAATGATGGTAAAATGGATCTCCTTACTCTGAATGGGACCATCAAGACCTTCCTGGGTGATGGCATGGATGGATGGACCGAATCTGTATCTGGTCTGCCCATAATAGATAGCACTTACATAGATGCAAAATTCCTGGACCTGAATGGAGATCATAAGCTGGATATAGTGGCCACGTCTGAAGAAGGCGGGGCAGAGACATGGTTAGGATTGGGTGATGGTGCCTGGGCCTACAATGGCCAGCTATGGAGTGAAAGCGGACTTGGATTGGCAGTTGGAGATCTCAGTATTGATGGTGTGACTGACATCGTGGTCGGCTCCAATTATTCTACTCAGGGTATCGTCGCTATGAGACAGGATACCGCCAGTTGGACCAGCACCTCCACAGGACTACCTATCGGAGGCCAGTATGATGCCATGGAATTGGTGGACATCAATGTGGATGGAAGAATGGACCTGATAAGCAGGGACGGAGACAATAATGGAGCCAAGATCTGGACTGGAACATATGTGACACCCCCTCTTGCGCCTCCTTCAGATATCGAGATCATCATATCGGGAGGTGGCGGTGTGGATATTCTATTGAACTGGACATTGTCATCATCTGATGAGGATGTTTCTGAATATCTGATATACAAGAGCACTTCCTTTGATCCCAGTGGGTCTGGGTATGCATTGCTGGATACTATGGGGCATGGTATGTCCGGCTATTTGGATTCAGGTGCCGGAAAGGGCGATAATAACAATTACTTTTACATGATCGGTGCGACAAACCTGGCTGGTGAATATGCAAATGCCACTTCCCAGGTGGCCAAGATCAATAAGGCAGTCAATTCTGGCTGGAATCTATTTTCCACTCCTGTTGTGGCATCCGATGCCTCCATAGATATCACATTTTCCACTGTCAACTGGGACTATGCTCTGGCCTATGACCCCACCCGGATACCTGAAAAGTGGTCTAGCAATAATATAGCAAGACCGGACATCCTGGATGATCTGGATCTGATAGAGTATCAGAATGGAATATGGCTCAATATTAATGGAAATGACGATCTTGTGACCACTGGTATAGTTAAGAATGTCACCATGGACCTGAAGGCTGGCTGGAACCTGGTAGGCTTCCCAAGCATGGTGGATAAGACGGTTACGCAGGTCAAATTGGAGACCGGGGCCGATGTCATCGAGGCCTTTGACAACTCATCACCTTATTATCTGAAGACACTCATCAATTCAGATACCATGACCCTTGGAAATGGATACTGGATCCATGTCAGTGCGGACATCAGCTGGGTCATTAACAATTATCCGTAAGGATAAAACAGCAATTATCCGTAAGGATAAACTCCCCCTCACCTATCACGATCCATCATCCTTCAAATCATGGCCTTATGAACCATGACATTACATAACAGATGATGTATTGGTGTATAACATGGTGTTTTAACACTCACCTTTATATGCTAAATCCGCAATATTTATTATAGATCAAAATAAAGAAATATAAAAGAGAGGTGGATGGTATCATGCAAAAGCAATATGGGAGCCCGGAGTTGAAAAGGCATAAGCCAGTAAGCAATATACTATATTCATCATTCTCTATCTTCATCTTTTTCCTTTTTATTACCCAGGCCCTCCTACCTATCGGTTCCATGAATGTCCGATCACATGAACCCGATGATCCGATAAGCATGGGGGACCCGGTGGATGCACCATTACAGGGCGATTACCCATCAGTTTTCTGGAGTGATTTCAACTCTCCAGATATATCTAGTAAATATTACGGCGTAGATTTCTATGATATAAACCTGGATGGAAATTTGGATATGATCGCAGGCAGCCTCAATGCAATTCATATCTGGACAAGTGACGGATCTGGGAATTGGGCCCCTTACCCCTCCCCACCCACTCTGGACTACATCTTGTTCCAATCCACTGCCTCTGGGGATTTCAATCATGATGGTAAGCCAGACCTGGTCTCCACCCATAGTGAAGGACTATGTGCCTGGACTGGCGATGCAAATGGAAATTGGACATTGTCTAATTCAGGCCTAGAAGCTGCTAAAGTATTATGGATGTATGATATTATCTTGGACGATATTAACCTGGACGGAGATCTTGATATAATGGTCTCTGGATTAGGCCGGCCAGATAGGCCAAGACGAAGGGCCATATCTGCCTTTATCGGGGATGGTGATGGCAACTGGCAAAGCAGGAGTAATTCCCTTACGAAGGAAGGCACCCATTATGGTATTGATCTTGGAGACTTCAACAATGATGGCATGCCAGACATGGTCACTGCTAATACAATGGGGGTTGATGCCTGGGTAAATGCAGATAATGGAAGCTGGGTCCTTACAGATGTGGGCCTACCTACCTCATCAGAGTATTCTGATGCGAAGTTTGCAGATTTCAACAATGATGGTTATCTAGACATTGTGGCCACCAGCAATGGTAATGGCGGCATCTCGGTCTGGAATGGAAATGGGAATGGGATATGGACCCAGAATTCAGATCTGCCGGATATCGGCTACTACACAGAGGTGGAGGTTGCGGACCTGAACCATGACGGTTATATGGACATAATAGCGTCCAGTAGATCAACCAATGACTCTATCTGGACTGGTGGAGGCATGAATGATTGGTATCTTCAATCCAATAT
>JAGLQE010000319.1 GCA_023137005.1 Thermoplasmata archaeon | reverse complement strand
GTCTCTCGCGATTGCTCATTTGTAGATAATTATCAAATGTCTATTTCTACAATGCTGGCTTGCTTCGCAACCTTCAGAAATCGAAGTCTCGATTTCCTTCAGGCGGGGCATGTTCGCTGATAAATGCTTTGCTTATTTTCTGCTCGCCCCTTATCTTCGTGGATAGTCTGCTACGAGGCAAGGATGCGGACCTACTCCTAATGATTAATAAAAATATTCGTAGCTCTACATCCTCGCCCCTTATCTTCGTGGATAGTCTGCTACGGGGCAAGGATGCATGCATTCTCCGCACGAAATACATTTATCTACATATAAATATATTTTTCTATCAATTAATTCTAATGCACCGTGTTCACACTTTGGGACACAGATGCCACAACCCACACAGTGCAGGGCCTTCCTGATAATTGCCCCGGTGACCTCGCCCCCGGTGATACTGGCCATCATCTTCACTCTTTCTGACATATCATCTGGCACATCTTCCTCCCGATGCCCGTAACTCCTTTTCTCGAAGTCGTCCACCGAACCAATAAGATGCTCCAGACCCTCCAGCACAAGATAATCACGCATGCCCTTGGATAGTTTCTTCCATCTCCACAGGCCCAGGGTGACCCATTCCTCGGGAAGATCATTCTCCTTGGCATAATCCATAAGATATTCGTTCCATTCGACCGCGCGTGGCAGGATATTCGGTATCTCCGAATGCTCGGACATATCCGCGGAAGGGCAAAGCCAGCATCCTATCCTTTCAAAGCCACGGGCATAGAGGGGATTGTATTCCTCACCCTTGTAGAATATGTATAGCCAGACTTCCAACGAGGTCCATTTCTGAATAGGCGATGCACCTACCTGACCGGGCACCCAGGGATTGACCCAAAGCCCTCCTTTCTGATAACGCGACTCGGATTCATACTGCCTCTGACCGATGAAGCTCAGCACACCATCCGGGTAATGCTCCCTTATGAGATCCGCTGTTGGGCCCAGTTTGCAAGTCTTGCAGCACCAGCGGAAATCTTTGGCCGATGGCCCAAAGTACTTGACCGCGTCGAAATAAGCTTCCCCGGCCTTGGCAGTGATGATCTCCAGGTCATGCTTCTTGACAATGTGATCTATGTGATCCAGGGTTTCTTGAAATTCAATACCGGTATCAATGAAAAGCAGTTTGGGACGAATGCCCGCATCCAGCACAAGTAGCAAAGTGGCCAGGCTGTCCTTGCCCCCCGAAAAGGAGACGACAACCGGCTTTCCCACCTTCTCAATTGTCCTGTGGATCATCCGGGCCGCTGCCTCGATATCCTCTTCCAGTTTGGGGACATTGGCCGCCACGGCCGCCTTCCATGTCTGTCCTCCAGCAGGCCTCACGAAATCAGAAACATCATCCCGCCAGCGATTCTTCAGGGCAGGTCCGCGCATCAGCTCCACCATCTCCGTGCCAGTCATCTTGGCCTTGCCCGTGCAAACCAGATTGTGATCCAGATCAAAGACTATGATCTCCTGGCCGAGTACGATCTCCGGATCTGCATCTAAAACTCCGATGGCCATCGCGCTGGATCCTTTTCTCATTGACGGCACAGCTCCATTGTCCACCGTGACCCAGCCCTTGGTGACCTTGTCATGAATGAAATGCGCGCCCATCATCCGGATGACAAAGCTCCAGCCCTTTCCAGGGAGGTAAATGTGGGTTCCGACGATATGCCCATCGATGATGACCTCGTCCAACCTGTCGACCCCGGGGGATTTATTGAGAACCACTATCTTATCAAGGGGCAGCATGGCTTCTCCGGTCCCTTCTCCGAATTGCCTGTCGATGGTCTTCCTAATAAGCTCCAGATCATGGTCGAAGGCCGGGCGGAAATCTCCGGGAGGGGTGAGACTTACTGGAATTGTATCATGGCCGCATGCGCCACAGGACTTGCGCTCGATAACTGGGAGATTCCAGTCCATGCACCATCGGAGTGCTATCTTGCCAAGTCTAACTGCGCCCATTTACAGCCTCAGGTCGGCGGAAGCAGAGGTGGTATAAAAGATATTGCTGGTAATGAAAAAATAGTATACCAACTCACGAGTATAGAGTTTCTAATTGCGTGTTTTCTATTCATATGTACGCGATTAGAAGAGCTAATAC
>JAGLQE010000318.1 GCA_023137005.1 Thermoplasmata archaeon | reverse complement strand
TCCATCACGTTCATCTTGAACTTCTGGCCTTCCTTCTTCAACTCGGCCTTCTTGAGCTCGACCGCGACACCGATCTGGTTCTTGCAATTGGGGCATGTTGATATTATGGTCTTGGCCCCAGCCTCAATGGCCGCTTCCACCTTCTTAAGGGCGATCTGGGCACTGAGGTCATAATCCGTTGCCTTGAGCCCTCCACCTCCTCCACAGCATGCACTGTCCAGCCGATTGGTCGGGAATTCCAGGACCTCGTCGATGCCCGGAACCGCTAGAAGCACCTCCCTTGGCTGATCGTATCGGGGTTTGTCCTCATATTCCAATATCCTGCCCAGTTCACATGGGTCGTGGTAGATCACTGGCAAGCCTTTTGATTTGAAATCCTTCTTCCATTCCAGCTTGCCCTGGGTCACTACTTCATGAAGCAGATCGATGGTGTGTATGACCTCGAAGTCGAAATTCTCATATTTGGCATATTTCCTGAGGGCGCGGAAGCATCCGGGACAGCCGGTGACAACTCTCTTAGCCCCCCTCTTCTTAATGGCATCCACATTGCGCTTGGCAATATCCGCGAAATTCTCGGTCTGGCCTGTCATGACATTTATCGCGCTACAGCAGACCTCATCCTGTCCAAGGGTGGTGAAATTGACTCCGGCTTTGGTGAATATTTTCATGGTATTCAGTAGAACCTGGTACTCGTAAAAAGAGGTCATGCACCCGATATAATACACCACTTCCGCAGTGGCAGGCAGGTCTGGGTAATCATCCCTGTACCACTCATCCCTCTTGTCCTTGGTCTCCTTGAAGGGATTATTGAAATCCGTATTGGCAATGTCCTTGTACATATTGATGGTGTTTTCAGGAGGCTGGATCCCGTTCTTCACCATCCACTCCCGCACATGGTCCCAGTATTCGTGGAATTCGATCTCCACATGGCACACGGTCTCGCATCTACTGCAAAGCGTGCAACGATAGACCGCGTTCATGAAATCCTCAAGATCTATCTCCTCATAGCCAGTGATCCTATTGGTGAGTTTTTTTCCGATAAGCTTCTGGAGGAAGCCGTTCTTGGTCGCCAGATCCTTCAGCAGGAATAATTTACCTCTGGGAGAGAGTGATTCCCACTTTCCCTCCTCATAGACCGGACAAACAGACTGACAATACCCGCACTGCATACAGGCCGTTAGGTCCCTGATGTACGGTGGAGGGTTCTTCACCAGGTCTATTGTCTTCTTCTTCGGGGTCTTCTCCTTCTTTGCCATGGACTTCATCCAGCTAGTTAAATTAATATAGAGCTGTCGAAACAACTACGAGTCCACATTAACAATCTTATATTAAGGAATATCGATTGAGAAAAGCCTCATTTATTCAGCTCGGCCTCGAGCAATGATTCATAGTAATCATCGTCCTTGATAACTGGCTCGGAGCCTTCTTCACCCACTTTCTCATCCAGAGTTGTGGCCTCATCAACTTCCTCATCATCGGTAGTTTGTTCTTCGTCCTCTGATATCGTCTTGCTCTTCTTCGGAGAGAATATCTCGGTTATCAGTCGAAGTATCATCCCAATACTCATCAACCACATTCCGCCCCAGAGGAATTTCATCATGGGCAGTATCTTGACCTCGACATTGACCACTCCATGAGAATATGAATCCTGATCGAAATTGTATATGAGATAGATGTCCTTGGTCAATGTATCCTTGACATCGATCTCATGACGTATCTGATTGTCCATGAAGGAAACTCCGGGTCTCGCCCGCCCTACAAATTCCTGTCCTTCATAAATGTCCAGATCGACATAGATGAATTCCATTGTATCTTCCAGGGCCACGGCCTCGAATGTATAGCCAAATACCTCTTGAGAAGCCCCGCCGACCTCCAGGGTGATGCTCTCTTCTGTGTACATGAAGCTACTGGCAACATAGCCTATGATCAGCATGACAATGGCCAGATGTATGAGGTGGGCCGATATGACCTTCAATGATTGCCAGGGCCTGTTCTTATTGAACCTGGTAAGTATGGAATTGGTAATAAGGATCAAGGAAACAATGAGAATGGGGAAGGATCCAGCGGCAATGAGATCATCGGAGAACATAAGGATGCTCACCAAGGAAGCTACCAGGGTTCCCAGCATGATCTGGGCCATAAGTTTTCTGCCCAGCTTCCTCCAGGAAATGCACATGGTCATGACAAGTATCAGAACTAGCATGAGCAGGCCAACAGGGCCATTGAAATTCTCAGGAGCTAGACCATTTATTCCCCGGATCAGGATGAGCATTGTCACGGATGTGATCAGGATCAGTAAAAAGGTTGTACCCAGCATCAGCATATCATCATTCAGTAATTCGGACAGGTCATATTCCTTCTCCTCACGGTCCTCCGACCTTCTCTGCCTGTACCATACAAGGATGAATGTCAGGATGATCATGCCCATCATCATTGCGAAATAATAGGGAACCGTGTCATTGGTGGTCAGGATATTCGTGAACCGGGTCCATGCGTCGATGCTGACATCGGCCTGACCAAAGGTATGGACAGATACCCAAAGCCCGCCAGCACGGGTGGCGAAAGTCGCGAATATCACCAGGATGAAGGAAAAGGCTCCCAGAACAGGGGCCAGTATCTTGTATTCTCCCTTTCTTCTGAACATCAACTGGGCATGAAGAAATGCTGTTAACAGTATCCAGGGCAAGAGCGACGAGGTCTCGACCGGGTCCCATCCCCAGTACCCGCCCCAGCCAAGGACAACATAGGCCCACAAGGCTCCAATACCAATGCCCAGGGTCAGAAAGAGCCATCCTATTCTGCCCCAATTTATGCAAATATCGGTCCATTCCTTCTTTCCCGTGACAAGGTATGCCAATCCGGCCGCAAAGGGCAAGGCTAGGAAGCCATAGGATACGAATACGATAGGTGGATGAATTGCCATGAGGAAGGTCTGGAGTATGGGATTTAGGCCATTACCATCAGGGCGGAAGGCCAGATATTCTGGAGGCGTTAGTTGAAATATTTCATGAATGGAAAGGATGAGCAAAAGAAGGGCCAGTACTCCAAAGAGGAATATCCTGGTCCAGTCCATGAGATCGTCATCCCGGGGTTTTTTCACGGCCCGCATCTCCTCATAGAACCAGGGCAGGATTATGAGCCATATCCAGAAGAGGAGAGAACCATCCATTCCTGCCAGAACACCGGATATCTTGTATGTGAGCGAGTAGGATGAATCAGTGTACGTCCACACATACATCACTGAAAGGTCAGATGTGATGAAGAGCATGTAGAGGTAAAGCAAAGCGGCCGAGATGGATATGAAAAGGATGAGGGATATCATCCGGGAAAATAATTGGAACCTGTCTTGGCCTGTTCTCAATCTGAGAATAGAGGTCACTATTCCGGCGAGGGCCAGAACAAGACTTAGATTGATAAGGATATTGCCGAACTCCATGGATATGTGCAATTTGCCGGATTATAAATAGTTATCACATGATATTTCTATTATTGATATGAATTAGTGATATGAATTAGTGATATGAATTAGTGATATGAATTAGGAATATTGATATTCAAGATATGAAGTGGATGTTCTGAATTAGGATATCTCATCCATCTGTTTCATGATGTCTATGGCCTTTTTCTTGTAATTGGTCTGCAGTATCTCATGATCCTCGGAAGTTATCTCTCCCTTCTCCAGTTGCTCATCCAGGGTCTTTAGTTTATCGATCATCTGGGCTTTCTTTGAGGCGAGTTCTTCCAATTCAGGAGAAGGTGTATCTGCCAACTTATCATCTATCTCATCCAACTCTTTCTGATAGCTGGCTTTCATTCTGGCCGCTGAATCCGGGTTCATCAGGCCTCCATCCACCTCTCTTTCCAATCGGGAGATCATCTCCACAAGCACCAGTCTTCTCTTTATCAGGGGTGTATCTGGGCCTTTTTCTATGCTTCCAGTCTGCATTGTTGTCACAGTCTTGCCCTTCACTTTGACAGGAGCATCATCATCACCCTCATCATCTTCCACCGTATCGGTCTTGGCTGCTTCAGAGTCCTTTGGCCTTCCCTTGAAATAAAATCCCACCGCCCCCATGGTTATGATAATGAATAATAAGACTATAAAAAGGCTGGTGCTAAAGGCCATTCCTGATTCTTCAAAGGTAATATGGAAACCCAAGATGCTCTCGTGATCCTCACCCATTGTCATATGCACGACCTTGTCAGGCATGGAATCAAAAGTGGTGGATGTAGCCTGGAAGCCAGCATATGCTATATGTGTACTGTCATCAAAATAACCAACATAGTAAATTGGCATACTTGGCTGATCGTATACCAGGTGAATGGTGAAATCCAGGCCTTTATCCGGTATGTCCATGTGATAGGATGTTTCAAGCCACACCTCGATATTTTGAGGGATGTACATTATGTCAAAAGAGATATTCTCGATGACTGGAGTATTATTGAGCATGGGGTCCTGGGTCATTTGAATACGAAATCTCATCTCATTGTTGACGCCTGTGAATTCCTTGGCATCGCTGGAGTTCATATCAG
>JAGLQE010000317.1 GCA_023137005.1 Thermoplasmata archaeon | reverse complement strand
GGAATGACCATTGGAGATGGGGATTTCGGTATCTGGCATGGGCATGCCTGGCCAGCACCTGAGGTCATATCTGCCAAGATGGCGGTGCTGGCCCACAGCCACCCGGCCATGGTCTTCGTGGATGGTCTGGAACTCCATGCAAAGGTCAAGTGCTGGCTCAGGGGGCCGTGGGATAAGGAGAAATGTGCGGAAAGATATAGCTCGGTCGGAGGGGGGTTCATCATGATGCCTGCCTTCAATCCATTATGTGGAGGGACATATGTTAATGAATCTGATGCTCAAATGAGGGGCACGGTCATGAGACGCGAGTTCGCTGACCTCGGAAATTCCACAATATATCATCTGGATGGTACCTTCATGGGTCTGGTCAAGGACAATCTGGTCAAGGTGGATAGAGCCTCCTTTGGTAGAAGGCCAAAACATCGAGAATATTGATTAATTTTACTTTATATATTATCAGCGGTCCATTGCCATCACATGAACTTGTGTTTTGAATCCCTGGCTTTTCCAGAAACCATAGCCCAGATCATTCAAAGGTTCCACTCTCAGCTCTATTCT
This sequence comes from Thermoplasmata archaeon, assembly GCA_023137005.1. Taxonomy (GTDB): domain Archaea; phylum Thermoplasmatota; class Thermoplasmata; order SG8-5; family JAGLSY01; genus JAGLSY01. The sequence continues at coordinate 5,619 of JAGLQE010000317.1, read as the reverse complement.
CTCAAGATCATGCTTGTCGAACCACCTGAGAATATCCTCTACCATTCTTTTGCCGAGTCCTGAACCCCTGAACTCGTCTGATATGAACATATCGGATATGAAGCCATAATTCTCCAACCAGAAGATGGGCGGATACTCCTTAACATTGCCAATGATGTAACCCACTGGCCTTTCATTTCCATCCAGGGCGACCAGGACGATGGCATCTTCTCTTTCCATCATATTTTCAAGATATTTTCCCCAGTTCTTGGTAGCGCCTTCTCTCAATTTGTGAAAGGGATTGAGTTCCCAATGGTAGTCCATCAAACCCACCCAGAGGTCCACGATACCATCGGCATGCTCTACTTTTGCTTTGACTATTTCCATATTGTCCATCCGTCATTGTAATGTAATATCATTATTTAAATTTGCATTAGGATCGTATAAAACATAAACTTTAAACATCAACAAATAGATACCTAGTCAATTCGGGGATGAATATATGGAACGTTTGAAAACCTATGTTAAAGGACTTGATGAACAATTGAATGGCGGGATACCAAAGGGCCATGTCGTGCTACTGGCAGGCAAGCCCGGGACTATGAAATCCTCCATCGCTTACAATATACTCTACAATAATGCATTGAAGGAAGGAAAGAAGGGAATATACATGACCCTGGAGCAGGAAAGGGATTCCTTGCTCGAGCACATGGCCGAGCTGGGCATGGACCATATCGCGGTGGAGAATCAGGTCAATATCGTGGACATGGGATACCTCAAATCAAATGTAGATACTTCCGAGGAAGGGCAAAGCTGGATGAGGATATTCAAGATGTATGCGGAGAACATTCAGACCAGCACGGATTTCGAGATACTGGTGGCCGACTCCCTACCAGCAATAGAGGTGATGGCGGATGTCAAGAATAAGAGAGCGGAATTATTCAGATTCTTTGGCTGGCTCAGGGACCTGGGTGTGACCGTGTTCGTGATCTCGGAGGATGCCAGAGATGGTAGCCTAAACAGGGACGAGGATTTCCTGTGCGATGGGATCATTCATCTGGATCTCAAGAGGGATGATAATAATGTCAATCTATTCCTGGGAGTAGCGAAGATGAGAAAGTCCAATCATGCCAGGGGCTATTTCCCGCTAATATTCGATCAGGATGGGTTCGAGGTAATATTGGAGTAGATGCCACATACTGGTGCCAAGCTAGAGGATAAGGGTCTCAGTGAAAAAATCACCTTGACTGAAAACTCTGTACCTTCATTTGAAAATCCTGAAGCTCCTCCGAGGTATTAGTTTTAATTGAGAGCCTAACCAATTCTCCAATCATCGTGATCAATTGAGTGACATCACCTTTGACCTCATGCGGCCTAAGCGGAATTTGTAATATTTTCTGACATTTCTCATCATTTACATTACATTCCAATATTCCGAAATCATCTCCCGGGTACACAATAACCGCATTGTTGATATTGTAGGCATTCATGTAAGCTGTGATCTCCATCTGAATGCTTGATGGGACTTTCCCATCATCATCAGAATACCTACAAAGGATGATCGCATGCTCATTCACATCCTCAAAATGGAGTATGAAATCTGGCACTGTTGATAACTTGGTCCATGGCTTTGGTAAATTCTCAGAGGTTGATCTATAATATAATTTAATATCCAAGCTCTCATAGGAGTAACCGTCAGTGCTTGATTCCTCAAGGGTTTCACCACATGCCTCCATATTTAGGGAATCCGCCAACAATAGTGCGAAATATGTTTGGTATATCTTATCAACATTGCCAATATGAGAATATACTCGATCCTTTGTCTTGTCTGAAACATCAAAGTTATTGTTCAAGAACTCCAGATATATTTGATAAAGATTCTGATAGTATACATTTGATACCTGGAGTGGGGTTTTAGGAAACTTCTGCAAGGCTCCCAGGTCTTTAACGTCAAGGTTTGAAAGGAAGGTCATTGATCTGAGAAATGTTATCTTTTTCAACCAGGCTAGGCAATTTGTGATCTCCTTGTCAAATGCTCCACCCTTATTCTTTGAAACGAATAGTTCGATCAGTGATTGGATATTGTGATGTACACCCCGGATCATATCGAATATTTGGATATTCTCAACACGCTTGTAATCCAGCTGGCTTTGCTCCACGATCACCATATCTGGGACATACTTTGCTCCATTCAAACTTATGCCATGGGCATTTTGAGATAGTAAACTTGGGTTTTTACGCAACAGTTTGATCGTCCTGGGGACATTCATGTTCTTTATTTGTGGTGATTTTTTATAATTGTATTTAAGGTTCTTTGGCATGTTTTGATTTAGCATGACAATATTCTTTTCAATGTGAGCGAACCTTGAATTGATCCAGTTATATGAAAAATATGCATTTCTTATATTGTGCTTTTTCCCTAGTTTATCCACATATGTGAACACGCCTTGGGTTGACACGATATTTGCAAACAATTGATCTACCATTGCCCAGAAATCCAATAATATAATGTCCGCTCCTTCTGTGATCACTTCTACAGGAATGAATAATACTGGCTCATTATCAACAAGGAGATTTAGTAAATGATATCCAACCTGGTTTGATGTATCGATCACTACATTCAGAGTGTCCTTGCCTATTGTAGATATTTGATGCTTTTCGTCATTATGGAGTATGGCATATTCTTTATCTTCATGAAAAGAGCCCTTGATCACGATAGATATATAGGAAATAGATTCGAATTTGATCTTATTGTCCTCAACCTTCGAACCATTTATGTACCACTCCAATTCATCAGCCATTGTAACACACAGGGGATCAGATAGGGCTCACGATAATGTTCATGTTCTCGGCAGCTTCTTTCTTCATCTTCATCAACAAAGCAGATGTACGAGGATATATCTTAATGAAATTATCAATGCTCAAAAGCTCATCAACTATGCCTATCTCTCCAGTGATCTGTGGAATTATCTTCTGCAGTATCTGGTAATCTATGGCTGTGTTGCTGTCTAGCTCAGTTGAGAACAGCATATATTCAACCATATCCTGGATAACACCAAGGGTCAGTTTTGTTTCCTCTCTGTTCTGCATTATCTTCAAGATATTGAATAGAGAAATTACAGTTCTATTGATCTCATCGCCTTCAATACTATTCAGGCTATCCATCCTATACTTCCCCATCATAGCATTCATATCATTGTCCTGCTGTATTTGTTTGATCAAGGTAAGAATGATAGATTTCAATTGTCTCTTTTGTTTCTCAACATCATTGATCTTAAATATAGAATCCAATGGATTTGATACGAATACAATATTGGCCCTTCGTTTCAACCCGCCACTCAATTTCTCTCTTGTCGCATCTTCAACATAGCTATTGATGGTTCCAATCACAAAAGTGTTTATTGGAAGGGGCATATGAATTATCTCTTTCTTGTTCTTGCCAGAGGGAAGGGGTATTGGCTTTTTATTCTCTATTGCAGACAATAGTTTCGTGAGATAATAGTCTGGCTGAGATAGATTCATCTCATCAAGGATTATGAAATAAATTCTCTCATCATTCTGAATCTCCTCTTCTGTCTTCAACCTACTCCCATTGAAAAACAATTGTTTTGAGAGGGATGAAGGCACGAAATCATCATTCAGATTCACGTATCCCCACAGGTCACTTTCATCAAAGCCATGGTGCACGGATATGAATATATCCACGATCAATTCATCATTGAAGATCGATGACTTGAATGCATCTATTATCTCAAGAGCCACTCTGGTCTTACCAAGGCCTGGCTTACCTGATAATATCATAAATGGTTGAGACTTCAAGGAATAGAGAATATTCTGAATTTCCCTCTTTGAATAAACCATCTTTTTATCAAGTATGTGTTTGTAGGTCTTCTCGAGTATATCTTTTTCATCAACATGAGGCAGTTTGAAATTAATTTCAATCTCGTCCTCATCCACACCGGGTATTTCCATTTCTGGAGGCATATCATCGACCTCTTCTTCATCTGCTCTTTCGGATTCTTCTTTACTTGAAAAAGCATATAGGGTTGTGTCCGCAGCACCAATTAATAACTGTCCGCGGAAATAAGTAATATCATTGATCCAATCATTGATCTTTAATGTGTAAGCAGGCTTGAGATCATTGTCCATAGCATAGACTATATTGTTATCTGTGGCAATGATCATATGGGAACCAAGCTTTTTCATAAAGCTAACTCCACCATCCACCTTTGTGTGACTCTTTACCTTTCCATCGTATGTGAAAGAGAATACTCTACCATCCATGCAACTAATTGTTATACATTTGAAATCCAAGCATAATTGAGAGTTAGTAGGCTTTGATTTAACCTTTTTCTTCCATGATGGTTTACCATTAACTACCTTCTGAATAGTGCCATCTTTTGAAATTGTGAAAATAAGATCATCTGTAGCCAGGATATCAATTATCTCTGCTTGGTCAAACACCTTCTTCAGTGTTCCATCCAATGAGATATCATGTATTGCCCCATCCTTTCCAAGAGATGTGATCCCATGTTGGTTTACAAGCAGTTTCTGTATGTTGGCCTCAGTACCAACAGACCAAATTTCTTCTCCTGAAAGATTCAAGGTGATAATTTTACCATCTTTGAATCCAATTATCACTCTGTCTTGATTATTGGATAGTATGATGCTTGAAACAGGGACTGGCGTGGGTATTTTCCAGTTCAAGTGGCCTATTCGGGTCAATGAGATAATTTCGTCGTCTGTGGATATGAATACATTTGCTCCATCTGAAGAGATATCAAAATGATTGATGAAGTTTCCAGTTTCATACTTCCATTTTACATTCCTTAAGTTATCAATGCAGTATACATCCTGGTCTGCACAGAAGACAATGTTATTGCTTTTCTCAATAGCTGAAATGAAATTAATGGAATTACCTGTAGTGTACTTCCAAACCAATTTCATCTAATATACCCCATATTGCCACTCCTCTGGATGAAAGACGAATTGATTATGTATTTATATAACATTCGGTGTTTCCAGATTCATCCTTGGATATTTTGATCTGGCCACCCTGTTCCATCTTTCTTATGTGGTAATGCACTTTCTGTCTTTGCTCATCTATCAGATATGATATCTCACTTATTGATGCACCAGGGTGCTCCTTCACGATCTCAAGGATGGATCTCTCAATGTCTTTTGATGGGGTCAAGTCTATGTCCTTTAATTTCTTCACACCTTTGGGGTAGAATCTCTTGAACATGCCATCTCTCTTTGAGAATATCTCACCATCATCTTCGAGGTTCTTAAGATGATAAGCCACTGTGCCATTAGCTCTTCCAGACTGAATCTTTATCCACCTGTAATGGACACCAGGTCTGGCCATGATCATACCTTTTATCTCACCACGGATCTCGTTGTTTTCCTTGTCAGCACCTGCTGGCAGAAGCCCAGCGGCCAGCATGAACACAAGTGGTTCGCTCCTCGATCCTGCAGAGAACAACATTATACCAAGGAATAACCCGATTATTAATAAGAAGAACGGTGGGAATACAAATGGAGTTGGAACATCCATGACATTCTCTGACATTAGTGCATATATGCTGAAGTGTGTGAGGTTGCCCCATACATAGTTCTCATCAATGTTTACACCACTAT
>JAGLQE010000316.1 GCA_023137005.1 Thermoplasmata archaeon | reverse complement strand
TAAGACTAATAATATCAGAATTGAAAGGAACCATGTTCCTAACAGGTTGCAAGGACATGGAGGAACTAGCGCAGACCCAGAAGATCATAATGGGCTCAACCACTACATGGTTGGATCAAACCGGAGGGATGGGATGATAAGAAAAACGATCAGAGGAGAAATAGCAAGTTATGTGACCATAGATGGGGAAGAGAAGGAAAGCTTATTCCTCAATTTCCTGGAAAATAACAGAATGGACATCAGGAATGAGATATTCAAGCATGTTCCAAGGCGATCGGAGATCAAGCCTGAAGCATATGGAATGCACCATCATAGAGAGATGCTGTCTGATTATCCGGAGCGGGGAGGTAAATATGTCAGACCTGGCCTGGTACTGCTATCCACGATGGCAGATGGGACTGATATATCTCGAGGATGGAGGACCGCCGCGGCCATGGAAGTATCCGAGGACTGGATATTGATACATGACGATTTTGAGGATCATTCTCTGGAGAGGAGAGGAAAGCCATCCTTGCCCGTTCTGTATGGGGATGAACTGTCAGTGAATGCCGGAGACCATCTTCACTTGATCATGTGGGATGTTCTCATGTCGAATGAAAAGACTTTGGGCATTGACAAGACCATGGAATTATATCGAGAATTGAACAGCCTACTGCAAAAGACCTGCGAGGGACAGTTCCTCGAGATAGGCTGGACCACCGGTAGGAAGATGATAACAGAGGATGAATACTTCGCCATGGTGGACAGGAAAACCTGCTGGTACACGATCATAGGGCCCCTTAGATTGGGAGCCATAGTTTCCAATAATATGGATGCCTTGGATAGATTGGTGGACTTCGGCCTGCCTCTGGGAAGAGCCTTTCAGATACATGATGACTGGCTCAATGTGTTCAGCAATAGCACGGGAAAGGAGCTGGGCGGGGACATAGTAGAGGGAAAACGCACCCTGCTCCTTATGAAGCTCATGGACGAACTGAAGAAAGAAGGCGAGGAAGAAAAACTGACCTGGGTGAAACAAGTGTTCACAATGGATAGGGATCAGAGGGATTTTTTCATGACACGCCAGATAATAGAGATGTACAATGAGTATGGGGTCAAGGAATCTGTCAGGAACATAACCCTGGATTATGCTGAACAGGCTAGAAAGAAGATCAAAGGGATCCCGGGCTTCAATGATGAAAGCAGTGATATACTACGGGATGCTGTGGATTTCCTAGTGGAAAGAGGACACTGATATTCATATCAAAACATGAATTCATCTTACCAACAAAACTACGGAACTTCCACGCACTCCAATCCATTCTCTGTCAGCCTGAACAATGCCTTTTTCGCCTCGGCCCTAGATCTGTGCTTCATTAATACGGCCTCTCGTAAACCTGGACCCACCTTGTCAAGTCTTATGATGGTCTTGGCATTGTGATGGAGAACATGGCCTCCCAGGGGCCTGAAGAGACCTGCATCGATGTCCGTGAATACCTGACTTGTCAGGAGGACCGCGATACGCTTCTTCCGGCAAAGGCGTAAAAGTGCAGTTATCTGCCGGGTCAGGGATTTTCTCTCCCCCCTCTCGGTGTCTTGGCCAGTCTCTATCCTATAATGAAGTGTGGCCGAATCCAGTATGACCAATCCGATATTATCATTCTTCAAGGAAAGGTTGACGGCCTTGTCCACGATATTCTCCTGCTCGTCAAAGGCATAGGGCTCGAAGATGAGTAGATTCTTCATAACAAGGTCGCAGTCATCCCCACATATCTGGTCTATCCTATCCTGCGATAGCCCCTCGGTATCGATATATACCACTTTCTTGCCATCGAGTATCAGGGTCTTAGCCAGCTGTATGCAGAGATTGGTCTTGCCACTGCCGGCCTCGCCGTAGACAAGGGATATGGTCCCCATCTCTATGCCTCCGCCCAGCATATTGTCTATTGCTTCGCATCCCGTGGAGATCTTCATGGTAAGTCGGGTATTGTAATATCTTTCATTATAGTTGCGGGTGGAAAAATCGAATTTGGCTCATGATCCTCTATCCATCCTCTATCATCGCCCTAACAGACCTGGCATCCTCACTGGCTCCCAATCTTTCAAACATTGTCAAGGCCTGTTTCAGATAATGCTCGCGCTTATTGGGAACTATATCTGCCAGACCCCTGTAGGATTCAGCTATCTGCCACTTGAACCCCAGGTCCCCGGATAGCTCGATACAGCGTTCGTAGAACCTTTGCGCCTCTGTAGAACTTCCTTTTAATTTGTATGAATCCGCAATATTACTGTAAAGAATGCAGACAAGTTTGTGGTCATTCATCCTCTCGGCCAGTTCTATTCCTTCTGCATAATACTGCAGGGCATCATCATAATCCCCCTGCTGGCTCATGATTATCCCCAGATTGTTCAGAGCCCGGACTATGCCTTCATGGTTATTATTCTGCCTTGAGATAGACAGGTCCTCATTGTATGCTTTCA
>JAGLQE010000315.1 GCA_023137005.1 Thermoplasmata archaeon | reverse complement strand
GAGCTGGAAGCGGCTCCAGAGATCGAGCCAGTCGACCCGGATGCTCCTGATGGACATTGGCACAAGGAAGATTCCCAATTATTCCTGTGTACCGAGTGCGGGGCCATGATATCTGAGAATGCGACCAACTGTGCTAATTGTGGCATAGCCTATGACATATCGGCAGAGAGTGAGGAGCCACCCACAGGACCAGATGCTGAAACACAGGAACTGGAAGAGATGCTGGTGGATAAGACCGACGAAGATCTTGACGGACACTGGTACAAGGACGAGGCACAGCTATATCTATGTCCAGAGTGCGGGGCCTTTATTTCGGCCGGAGCTCACGAATGCGATGTCTGCGGCGTGCATTTCGATCCAGACGAGGAAGAGGAGTTGGCACCAGCCGCAGAGGCCGAGCCAGTTGACCCGGATGCTCCAGATGGGCACTGGTACAAAGAGGAGACGACCCAGATATTCCTCTGCACCGACTGTGGTGCTTTGATCTCCGAGGAAGCCTCCAAGTGCTCGAACTGTGGAACAGTTTACGACGAGGAACTTCATTCAGACACTGAACCCGAGATGGATGATGAGATGAGATTGAAGGCCGAGCGGGAGATAGATGAGCTATCCAGCCTGCTGGTCGAGGCAACCGAAGAAAAAGAGATGGAAGAACAATTCCAAATGGATGAAGAATGGGAGGATTCGGTCTCCGAATTGCATCTTTGTCCTGGCTGCGGAGCCTTTGTCTTCAATGATACAGGGTCCTGCCCGGATTGCGGCATAAACCTAGGCGTGGAGATGGAAGGTGAGGAGGATATCGTACTTGGTGACCTCGAACTGGATATCCATGAGCCCTCGGAGGAAGCCGTACCGGCCGATACCCAAGAGGATATGGAAATTGAACTGGACCTCAAGGAGGAGCTATCTACCGAGGAAGATGTGCAATTAGCCAAAAAGATCGCCCTGGAGGAGAATGCGGAAGTCGATATCAAAGATATGCTGGCAGACTTCATGTATGAGGGTTCCGAGGATGAGGATGACTTGCCCATTGAGGGTGAGGATGAGGATATCAGCACTCTGGTGGATGACCTCATGGCTGAGACGATACCAGAGACCATCAAGGATGATAGGATAGAGGTCGATGGTTTCGAGTTGATCCTGACAG
>JAGLQE010000314.1 GCA_023137005.1 Thermoplasmata archaeon | reverse complement strand
TGAATCAGATAATTCAGTTATTGTGATATCGGAACTTGAATTGAATGGCAGTAAGATATTGACCAATAATAGAATAGATAGAACTAATGTTAAGTTACGCCTGAATTGACCAATGTGACTCTTATCATTCATTAAGCCCACTTACCCATCCCTTAAATAATTTAATAGTATTTAACAATATAACCGGTTTTGTTATAAAGGTAGAATAGAGATACATGATATCAGTCTTGTGAGGAGGAAATTTCGTTCAATTTCATTAGATATTCCTCTTCAGATATCTTGCCCTGTATCAATTTAAGATCCCATTCTCTTATCTTCTTGTTAATATCCTCTTTACGAGCTTCTTTCCCATCTTCACTTTTACCTAAGGTGAACAATGTAGTATCCGCAACCATGATGGTTAGGAGGTGAGACGAAGGTCGGGTGATGATGCTCTCTTCCCCCAGAGGCAGGTCATCGCCCTTTTGGTCTCCATTTTTTTTCCTTCTCAATGTCTCACCTGGTCAATTTTGTTTGTCTTTCCCCTATATTGTTAACTTTTCTCTAAAATAGGTAATGGAAATATAGAATATATATATTCTTAGAAAAATAAAATAGATTATTTCCAATAAACCATAGATAAATACAAAAGAAAGTTTAAAATAGTGCCATTCACCTCTAACCATGGATGAGAGACAGAAGTGCGGCTATAATGAAGCATATGGCCTCCGACACCTGCAATAAGATAATACAGAGCTTGACAGAGGGGCTGGATCATCCAGACGATATCTGCAAGAAATTGGGGGTTGTGAGGCAGACCGTGGATTGGCATCTTGTAAGATTAAGTGCTCTGGGCATTGTTGAAAGGGTCCCCATCTCATCACTTAGCGGCCGCCCGAAGATCGTGTACCACTTATCCGAGAATGGCATGGAGATGATGAGAACGATCGACGATGCAGTTCAATCCCATTACCTGAAGATCAAGATGAGATACGAGAAAGAGATCGAGGAATTAGATCATGAACTAGCCAAGGGGAGTATAAGTGAAGCTGTTTATATTGGCAAGATCGATAAGATAGAAAAAGAAATAAAAATATTGCAAGGAGCGGGAACCGCTCCTTGACCAATAATATTTTCAGGTTTTTAAACTGAATTACCACAATTATAGCTGTATCTCGATACCCAGCTTATCTGTGAGCTCCTTATACCGGTTCCTGATAGTGACCTCAGTCACACCAGCTACATCTGCCACTTCTCTCTGGGTCCTTCTGGCATTGCAGAGAATGGATGATACATAAATGGCTGCTGCGGCGACTCCAGTAGGTCCTCTTCCAGACGTGAGTTCTTTCTCGGCTGCTTCCTTGAGGATCTCCATTGCCTGTTGCTGGACATCTCCTGCCAGCTTCAGTTCACT
>JAGLQE010000313.1 GCA_023137005.1 Thermoplasmata archaeon | reverse complement strand
TTTGGCTATGATCCGATCTTCGTACCCGAGGGTCAAGACCTGACCTTTGCCCAGCTGAGTATGGACGAGAAGAATCAGGAATCCCACAGGTCGCGAGCATTTGATGCTCTAGTCGGGAAGCTGAGGCTTGGAGATTGAGAACTCATGAATGATGGCAAGCCGATAAAGGAAATGGACCGGGAGAAGCTAACAGCGAATATCATCATCAAAGCCATCTTCTATTTCGCCCTGCCCATATTGATAAGCGCGCTTTACCTGATAATCTTATTCGGATTGCTGGATGACAGCCTGTGGCCGGTGATCGGCTTGCTCATCCTATCATATTTCATCTCTCCTTTTGGCAAGGAGGTCCTTATCCCCGCGGCAATGATCGGGCTTTTAGCCCTGGCCTCTCCGCCCTCAGCTGGCTATGCGATAATTCTCGTGGCCACATCGGTCATATTCGTTGATGTGATGTGCTCGTTCTTCCTTGTTCTCAACCTTCCATTGATAACCAAGATCCCGTTATTGGGGAAATTCGTCCTGGGCTTCGAGTCCATTGGCCGGAAAAGACTGGCCGCCCACCCGGACAGGAGGATGTGGGCGCAATTTGGCCTGGCCGCCTATGTTGCCCTTCCTTTCCAGGGCAGTGGTGGGATAATGGCCACCATCCTGGGAGTGCTGGGGGGCATGCGCTCGAGGATCGTTCTCATATCGGTGATCGTGGGTTCCACCATCGGGTGCTTTGCCATTGCCTTTCCCGCCTATTTCGTGGGGGAGAAGATGCTGGACATATTCGGCTCCACGATCTCGTACATCATAGGCACGATGGTCATGCTGGGCATCATCATTTTCCTGATCATCAGATACCTAAGATCCAGGAGAAAGGCAAAGCGCGGATCCACATCTTAGGGGTTATGGTTTTATACTTTTCATCCATACCCTGCCATAGGATGGGATGTAGATGAAGGTAGATGAATTCACAGGATTTTTAGACCAGCACAGTGCGGAATACGAATGGGCTCAGGGAGCTCATGATGGGACCAATGGCATCTTTGTTATGAACAAAATATTCGAGGCCGAGACCCATTATACGGAGAAGGCGATCGAGGCCCATGAACTGTCCACTCTTCTTTCCCACTCACGCCAGGGCCGGAACACTGAGAAGATCACCAGAGTTACAGGTTTCTTCAGCAAGGTGGGCTCATGGAACAAGGGGAAGACCGGGGAGCTCAGTGATAGGCATCGGACAGAGATCTGAAACAAATGCTCAGTTGATAAGACAATTAAATACGCATTAGTTTTTCTAATCGCGTACAAGACAAAGAGAATATTCAATATCCTTAGCTAGATCACTGGCCTGGTGGCGGCGGTTGTTGTGCCGGAGGTGGTGGAGGCAATGGTTGTTGTACTGGCATTGGCACAATTGGTGGCGGTGGAGAGATGATCATTCCCCGGCATTTCGGGCAGAACCTTCCCTGATCAAGACATGAGACATGCATTCTGGTATTGCAATTGGAGCAGATGACAGGTATCCCCACCATCTCCATCTGGCAGACCTGGCATTTTGTATCGGCTTCCGCCTCTTTCTTCGCGGCCTCGGCCCTTGAAACATAGGTGGAGTACAGTATCAGGACCACTCCGGAAATGAACATCATGTACATCCAGAACACTACATTGTTCCATACTGGCGGTGATTCGACCACCCCGGTGATGTCAATGGCATGAACCACGGTGGTATCATTGAAGGTCCATCCCCAATCTTCCCCTCCAGAGATTGGAACGGCTCCTACTGGTGGTCCACCAAAGTAAAAGGAACCCAGTGGGTCGGCCACTACCCAGTACCCGGTCTCGTCCTCCAGGTGGTAGATCTTCAGTTCCTGGTTGTAATAGGCCGCTATGCTGTTGGTGGCATTCTCCAGGTCATCCGTGGTATTGCCAATATATATCGCGGCAAAGGCATGGCCGTCTATCAGGTACATCCTGGAAGTACCTCCGATCTCCATGACCATGGATGCTATCAGGAGTGAATAATCCTCACAATCCCCTGTTTTGGTGCTGAGACAGTCCTCTGGTGCCTGCCATTCATCGGTTCCCTCGGGTTCCAGGCGGTAGGTCAGTATCTCATCCACATAATCGAATATAGCCGCGATCTTGCTTACCTTGTACCCCGAGCCAAGGTGTGTGGTGGCAAGGTTGGCCGTGTAGGTGACCGAGGCCGAGTCGGGCGTGATCAGTTCATTGGTCCTGTCGAAGTAAAGGTAATAATTGATGCGGTAGTCATATTCGTGAGGATATGTCTCTTCCATGACGGATATGGTGCTGGGCTCGAAAGGAACCCAGTTATCTGTTCCGGCGGTGATCCTGTAGTACTCATTACCTCGCTTTTCCAGGACCTCGACCAGCATCCGGTATTCTATCTCCCCAGAGCTTCCGGGACCATCTATGCTTAGCAATCCTAGCTCAACGGTCGAGCCGCTGGTTATGGTCAGATTCACCTGTTTTTCATAGATCTCGTTCGTGCCCGTCCACTGGAAGCCGAATGCTATGAGGAACACATCCC
>JAGLQE010000312.1 GCA_023137005.1 Thermoplasmata archaeon | reverse complement strand
CCTTTCGAATCGCCTGCAGGTCGTTGGGGTTGGTGACCTTGAGTATTATCTGAGTGTGGCACTGGCTCAGGACGTTCTTGTCCACCTTGGCCGCTCTCTGGGTGATGATGACCATTCCCAGTCCGAATTTCCTACCCTCGGAGGCTATTGTGCGCATGATCTTGGACGAGTCCATCACACCCACCTGGGGGCAGTAATTATGGGCTTCCTCCACCACCATCAGCATTGGTGGGATATTGTTGATCTTTCGAAGTTCGAACAGAGCGGTCGCGATCCTCGCGACAATGAGAGCCTGGATATCCGGCGGCGTCCCTCTGAGATTGAGTATCGTGGTCATGCCTTTGACGATGAGCTCGTTCATCCGGGTACCGCGCTCGGCAAATATGTCAATTGAATTAAGATACTCCAGCTCATTAATGAGGCCTCCGACACCCCCTTCCTCCTCGGCCTCCAGCACCTTCATCAGGTCAGCCAGGCTATAACTGGAACGCGTGGCCTTCAATGCTTCTATGGCCTTCTTCAGGGCTGTAAGTTCCTTCCTACCGTTCTTGATATTGGTGAGTTCCAGGAGGTCCTTTGGCTCCATATTGGCTAGTGTGAATTTCAGGGGCTTGGCATTCTTGTTGATCTTGGTATCCGGCGAGTACTCGATTATCTTCTCGGCGTATGACTTGGGCGTGATGCCGAACTTTTCGGAACCTGGCACCACCACTCCGGAATCCACCATGGAATTGTATTCTCCATGAGGGTCAACGACTAAAACCGTGACATCGTGCTTCATTAATTCTTCAAGGATAACGCCCGTCATGTAACTCTTACCACCGCCGGTCTTTGCCAATACGGACACATGCTTCTGCACCATGGAATTGATGTCCAGCTCTATTCGAATATCATGTCCATTGAGCATCCCTATATAGGCCCCGGTCCGAGCATCCTCTTTAATTCCTATGACATCCCTGATAAGGTCATCGTCTGCCAGTAATACAGGCGAGCCGGCTTTGAACGGGGTTCCAGGCACTTGTAGGAGTCCCCTATCATCCTTGTAGCCCAGCATCGATATCATCGCGCTCACTCTTTCCTCGATATTGATTGCCTGGCCCTCGGCCATCATCTTCGCCTTGTCAAGTGAAAGATTGGTCTTTCTCTCCATGGAAGTAACCTGGCCCAGGACCATGCCGCAAGATTCGTGCGGGACCATGATGTACTCGGCCTTTTCCAGGTGGCCGGTCACGCTACACTTGAACTGCGTGGTCCCCACATCGCCGTATATGATGCCCACCACATTCGAGCTGGAGGCATCGGCCTCATGCCCGTCCACCTCGAACTCCCTTGTATCAATATGCTCCTGATCGGTAGCGCCGTCCTTAGCACCAGCCGTGTACTGCTCCACCTGCTCCTCTTCAACAGTGTCAGCATCCTCTATATAATTCGAATTATCCTGCATCCCATCCATAGTGATTTCCTCCTTTTCAAGTCGGAAATTTCGTATGTGCGAATCGAATTCGCACATATGAAACTTCGAAATTTTTTTCGAAGTTCCGGAAGCAATCACCTAGTTCTCGCTTCCATTCACTTCCAATATGTCAAACAGTATATAATTTGATGAATATAAATATATGGGAGAATCTGGATATTCTGCACATCTTCTGAATTTTTCCGGGTTCTCAATATCTATCTGAAGCAATTCCAATGTTCCTTCAAATGCCCTTTCAACTTGCCCAACATGTCTTCGGTCATCTTGTCCAACCTGTCTTGAGCATATCCTCCAGGTATGCGGTATTCTACCGGAGCCTGTTTCTTGTAATCCACATCCAGCCCCTGTGTGCCGCAGAACATGGCCAGCCAACCGTATATGACAAGATCCCCATATCCGCTGACCATCATGTCTATCTGTTTCTTACAGGCCCCAGGACCCTCCATCGAGGCCTGCCTGACCTTGGAGGCCATCATGTTCAGACCATCATAATCCAGGCCCAGAAGCGTGAGCTCGTCTCCGTGATATGGATCAGAGCCACCATTCCGGATGATGACATCGGGCTTGAATTCCTTGACGATGGGCTTGAATATCTCATCTATCGCTCGTTCGTATTGCGGGTTGGTCGAATACGGTGGCATTGGGATATTGATGGTGTAGCCAGCTCCCTCACCTTCTCCAATTTCATGCACGAATCCCCTTCCCGGATAAAGTGTCCTCGGATCCTGGTGAATGGAGATGAACAAAACCCTGGGATCATCATAGAATATGTCCATGGTGCCATTACCCTGGTGGGCGTCGGTATCGAAGATCAATACCCTCTTCTGGCCATGTCTTTCAATAAGGGCCCTAGCGGTTATGGCCACATCATTGTAGAGGCAGAACCCCTCTCCATAATCACTGCCAGCATGGTGCAATCCTCCAAAGGTGTGAACGATCCCCCCATCCTCAAGAACCAATTCCGCCGCCTGGAGGCCGGAACCCACGATAAGTCCCTGAACCTCCGTGACATCCGAGTTCACGGGCGTGTCCATGGTTATCCTGCCATTGATATTCTCCAGATGTTTGATATAAGCCAGGTAACTTTCGGTGTGCACCAATCGTAGGTCATCCTGGGTGGCAGGTTCCAATTCCAGTTTTTCAAGGCACTTGTCAAGACCCACCCTCTCCAGCAATTTCAGAAAATGCGCGAACCTCTGCGGGTGGAATGGATGACCCTGCCCGAAATTGAACTTGGCCAATTGATCACTAAAAAATATTGGAATATGATGGCTCCCACTATGTGATTCATTATTGTTGGATGGCAAACACTCAGCCCTTTACAAACCAGGTTGGATCGAGACCTATTGCCTTCCATCAAATCTGGATGCTTTCTCTCTAAGCTGGCGTATCTTGGCTCTTATCTTATTCAGTTTAATTTCCAATTTCTGCGCCTGCGCCTCCAGCTTCGCTGCTTTTGCCCTGATTTTCGCAGCCTTAGCCTGGTTCTTCGCATCCTTCTGCATCTGCTTGGCTTCTCTGGTCATCTGCTTGGCATCTTTCTTCATTGTCCTAGCATCGCCAGCCATAGACCCGGAATCATTGTAGCTACTCATGGTTATCAACCATTAATAGTCCTGGGACGATATAAGGCTTTACCATCCCACCACCATTTTATAAATTCACTCCAGAATTGATTTATAGATAATCGTGATAGCAGAATCAATGAAAATACTCCTGGAATCCTACGGCTGTACTCTGAACAAGGGCGAGGCCGAGGAGCTGGCCACCCGGATCCAAAGCCTCGGTCATGAGGTGATAGGACCATCGGAAGAGGCAACTCCAGATATGGACCTGGCCATTATCTTCACCTGTGGTGTCATCCACACCACCGAGTTGAGGATGCTCAGAATAATAGGCCAGCTTTCTGATTCTTCGACCCACATAATGGTATGCGGCTGCCTCGGTGCCATCAGTGAGAGCGAGGTATTGAAGGTCGCTCCCGATGCCCTTATCTTCCAACCTGCATCCAATGACGAGATCATCGAGGCCATTGGCAGGATGACTGAGGTACCTGATACCAAAATATCTGGAACAGATCCCCATTCACTCACCCCACTCCCTCTGAAGGCAGACAGGATCGGGATACTTCCTATAGCCACTGGCTGTCTTGGGGATTGCGCCTACTGCATAACCAGATTCGCCCGGGGACAGTTGAGGAGCAGGGGTCTGGACGAGATAAGAGAAAGAGCATCCGCCTTGATCTCATCCGGTATTGTGGAGCTTCAGGTCACATCCCAGGATACCGCGGTCTATGGCATGGAAAAAGGAGGTGACACCTCAGGATATGGGGCCATGCCCCGTTTACCCGATGTGCTGGATGCCATAACCTCGATAGAAGGGAACTACATGGTCAGGGTGGGAATGATGAACCCAGCGGCTTCCCTCAAGATACTGGATCCCCTGATCACATCCCTGGGGAATGAGCGAATGTTCAAATTCCTCCACCTTCCGGTCCAATCTGGGAACGACGAGGTCCTGGCCAGAATGCGACGTCGTTACACGGTCAGTGATTTTGAAGGGATGGTCGCCAGCCTGAGAATGGCCCTCCCAGACATCTACATATCCACAGACATAATAACTGGTTTTCCAGGCGAGACCGACCTCGAGTTCAAGGATTCCATCGCCTTGATAAAGAGAGTGAGGCCGGATTCGATCAATATCACCAGGTTCTCACCACGAAAGGGAACGGATGCGGCCAGTATGCTGGAGCAGGTGTTCGGCTGGGTGTCCAAAGAGCGCTCGGGGCAAATGACCGACCTCAGGTTCGAGATATCTAGGAACAAGTTCTCGGCCAGGGTGGGGATGAACATACGTGCCCTAGCCACAGAGTATCGGAAGCCCGGGACAACTTTTCTCAGGACAGCGAATTATCGCCCTGTCGTGGTGGAGGAGGTCCTGCCCCTCGGCGAGTGGTATGAAGTCAATGTGACTGGCCATACTGATATTTACATGGTCGGGGTAACCATCTCATAATACCACATCCATTGATGCCCCACCAGCCACAATGCTACCACCGTGGACGATTCAATAATAATTAAATAAAGCTCAGGCATTCTCCCCCTTGTGAACGAGAAGAAATCCTTTTTGATGACTGAGATAGAGCTACTCCTTGCAGAAAAACAGACATCCCTAGCCACTCTGAGGACGGGCATCGCGGTCTTCACACTCCCTTTTTCAGTACTCACCATTTTGATAGCCACATCCAGCTACTACGATGCGACATCCAGCAAGGTCATATGGATGTTCCTGGTCCTGATAGCACTTTGTGCCTGTCTCAGTGCGTTTGGCGGATACCTGATCTTTCATGGTATGACCATGCTCAGATCCTGTGATGATAAGATAAGCCAGATCAAAAAACATAGTAAGTTCATAGATGATCTTATGGTGGAGTAAATACTCGATTGGGATTTTGTTGGCTGTCGTATTAACTCTTCTAATCGCGTACATAATAAATAGAATATGCGCAATTAGAAGAAAGCAGCATTGATCCTAGCTAAAATATATCCAACCTATGCCAGATCATCCAGATCCTTTTTGACCTTGGCCAGAGTTTCCTCGATGCCCAGCTCATCATACAACTCGATGGCCTTTTCATAATTTTTCCGCGCCTCGCCATCTCTGCCCAGCGCGGCCAGGCAAAGCCCCAGTTCATGGGTGACATCTGCCAGATACTTCGGAATATCCAGTTTCCTCAATGTGCTAGCACTGGATTCGAAATGAGGTATGGCCTTCTCGAACTGCCTCTGCTCTTTATACAATTCTCCAACCTTCATCGCCACGCCGGCCAGTCCCATCTCGTCATTGGCCTTTTCAAGAAGAGAGGCTGATTTATCCAGGATAGCTTCGGCCTTGTCAAATGATCTTAGTTTCGTATAGGCCTCCCCAAGATTGAACATGGCCCAAGCAACAGTGTTCATGTATCCCTCCTTTTCCAGGACATTGATACATATCTCATAATGCTCCGCCGCCCTCTTCCAGTCATGTTTCAATGAATGGATGACGCCCATGTTCATATTGATGTTCCCGATATTGTAATGATCCTTGGCCGGATCGAACAGGGCGATGCTCTTCTCATAATACTCAAGCCCCCGATCATAATCCCCACACTCGCCAAATACATCACCCAGGTCCTTGTATACGAATCCCTGGCTTCTATGATCATTGAGCTTCTGATATAGTGGTATACATCTGTAGCCGTGGGCCTTTGCCTCGTCAAATTGCCCCCTGCGCCATGCCAATTTCCCCAGTCCTCGGTAGGCCGTTGCTCTTCTGGGATCATCATCCCCATCTTCAGCATGGGCCAATTCTGCGTCGAAGCACCTTTTCGCCTCTTCCCAGTTTCCCATTTCCAGATAAACAGTACCCAGGTCATGCAGTATATCATGTTCCTTATCGGCCATTCCCAAGTTATCTGCCAATTCCTGCGCCTGATCCAGGTATTTCAGGGCATTCTCCCACTCGCCCATGGAGGAGCATATGTTTCCCAGCTTGACAAGGGCCTCCATCCTGCTTTTGTTGATAACCCTGGCTCCGACCACATTATCCTCATGCCCCAGTTCTTCCAGTTCCTCCAGGATGCGGAATTTCTCTATCTCTTTAATGATGAGTTCTGATTTTTCCCGACCAGTGAAGGGCGTGATGGCCTTTGATAATGCCGTGGTCAGTTGTCCAATATCCTTCAATCCCAGTTCATCCCACATTAGCCCTAGGTCCCTGCATTGCTTCTTCAGAATATTTTCTCCCATATCCTTCAGTTCCCGCCTCAGGATACGTTTTATTTCAAGTGAAAGGTGAGTGGCCATGACAGATCCTCAATGTAGGGGCCTTCTACATTTGGTACAGATTATCTTGCATTCCTTCTTACATTTAGTACATTTGCCAGCCATGAATTTTTCCTCAACAGGGGAGTGGCAGCAATCGGACACGGTATCCACGATATGGCCGCAGTATTTGCACGGGTGCTGCCTGGGTTCCTTTGGGACCATCATCTTCTTGAAAATATAGTAGCCAATATATAGGCTGATTATGATGGCGCCCATGATGATGAGGTATGTGCAGAGATGACTCCCTCCTCCCCCGTCATCATCGATCTGTAATGGATACAAGAGTAAATGATACACATGCTACCATAACAATCCTGCTAATAATAGATTTTCTATTGTATTTATGTTAAAAGAGAATGGTACGGGTGCCGGGATTTGAACCCGAGTTCTTAGCTTGGCAAGCTAAAGTGATACCAGGCTACACCACACCCGTATATTGATTTGTAGGGCGAGGAAACATCTTTTCCATTTTAAACCTTTCTTTACTTTGAATGAAAGGTTCAGCAACTCCAAATGATCTTCATCTCCCATCTTTTTCCGCGCGCACCATGACCGCATGTTCCTTCAACATGCATTTGTCCATCACGACCTTGAGGCCGGCTTCCCTCGCTCGATCCGCGGCCGCATTGTTGACGATGCCTTCCTGCATCCAGATGACCTTGGCCCCCTTTTTAATGGCCTGCTCCACGATATCCATGACCACATTCGGTTTTCTGAATATATCCACAACTTCTACTTCTCCAGGTATGTCGAGCAAGGAGGCATAGGATGTCTTTCCCAGTATCTCATCCTGCATCGGGTTCACTGGGATGATATCATAATCATTGTCCATCAAGTATTTCGCAACACGGTGGCTGGCTCTTTCGGACTTGGGTGAGAGGCCTATCACGGCCACTTTCTTGTATCTGGTCAGCACATCGACGATATCTTCATCCGTTGCCTGGGTGAGTGGGATCTCGCAGACCATTGTCTCTTCTTCTGTCATGGATATCCTAGTAAATATTGCCCCTTAATAAAACCTCTTCCACATGGGGGCTGGCTGAAAGCACCATCTCATTGAATACCGGCCTTTCAAAGGGCTCGATGCTGCCTACTTCCTCGAGGTAGGAACCCGGACCCACGAACTGCTGAAGAACGAGTTTCCTGGCCCCATCAATGTACTTCGCAATGCTAACCACATCCTCAACTTCTACAATAGTGGGAACAACAGTGGTTCGGAATTCATATTCGATATTGGAATTCATCAGGAGCTCGATGCTCTTTTTGATATTGTCAAGGTCGGTCTTCACTCCTGTGGCTGTATCATATCTCTCATTAAGCGTGGACTTGACATCCATGGCCACATACTCGACAAGTTCTTTCTCGAGAAGCCTTTCCAATAATTCCGGATTGGAGCCATTGGTATCCAGCTTGATCTGGAATCCCATCTTTCTTATCCTGGTCAGGAACTCTTCCAGTTCCGGGTACAATGTGGGCTCTCCCCCGGTCAGGCAGATGCCGTCAATGAAATCTCTATGGCCATCCAGGTAATCGAATATCTTGGAGTGGTCCACATCCTCGAACTCATCCGGGTTCTCAAAAAGGGGCCAGTTATGGCAGTAGGGGCATCGGAAATTGCAATTTGGCACATATAGTGTGGTAACGATCTTCCCGTCCCAGTCAAGGAAGGATGTTTCGATCATCTTCTTGATAGTCAAAGCCATTTTATAC
>JAGLQE010000311.1 GCA_023137005.1 Thermoplasmata archaeon | reverse complement strand
AAATGAAGTTCGAGGAGGAGTATGAAGAACCCTCCTGGCTGGTGATGAACCTGAGAACGGCCTTTGGTAGGGCGTATCCCAGGGTGATCGGTGTCAATCGGGAACCTTCATGGGTGTTCTTCGATACTTTCTTCCCCATATTGGCCATTGCGGCTTATATTTACGTTTACACCGCCCTCATGGCCCCTCCCCAGTATCTTGGATACGTAGTGATCGGAGGAGCCATGACCGCCTACTGGATGAATGTCCTGTGGGGTATGGCGGCCCAATTGTATTGGGAGAAGGAGATGGGGAACCTAGAGCTATTCATGATGGCTCCCACATCCCGAATGGCCATCCTGGGAGGAATGGCGATCGGCGGCATGTTCACATCCACTGTCAGGGCAGTGACCACGATACTGGCCGGTGTCTTCCTTTTCGGCATCACCCTGAAACTTGAGGATCCACTCATGTTCATAGGCATATTCGTATTCACGATGCTGGCCCTTTATGGCATGGGCATGATGTTCGCGTCATTGTACATGCTCTGGGGCAGGGAGGCCTGGCATATGTCCAATCTCCTGACCGAGCCCATCTACCTTTTGTCTGGTTTCTACTTCCCGGTCAAGGGCTTTCAGTCCCTTCTCGGGGACCCCGGTTACTGGCTGGCTGTAGGAGCCTCTATAATCCCGGTCACTCTGGGCCTGGACGGTATGCGCCAGTGCTTCTTCGGCCCTGCCGATGGTTTCCTGCCCCTGTGGATCGAGCTATTGTGCCTGATCATCCTGTCTGTCGTATTCCTGATATTGGCAAAGTACAGCCTCAGCTACATGGAGAACCTTGCAAAAAGAGAAGGGAGGTTGACCCTCAAATGGCAATGAACATGAACAGGCGCGTGTTCAAATGGTCCACATGGCTGGGTTGGCAGCTCGAAAGTAACTGGACCGATCCATTCCCCTTTATCATATACTCGATGGTCAAACCAATTGCCGGGGCTCTCATCCTTGTGGTCATGTACAGCATAATCGCGGGGGTCGGAGGCCAGACAGATATTGGTCTATTCCATTACATGTATGTCAGCAATGCCTTCTTCATGTTCGTGGCCCAGGTGCTTTTCGGAATTACCTGGGTGATCCATGATGACAGGGAGCATTATCGTACCTTGAAGTATCTGTACATCTCACCATCCAATTTCTTCGTTTACATGATGGGTAGGACGGTGAGCAAGCTGCTGATCACCGCTTTTGCAGTGATCATCACCCTGGGATTCGGTGTGCTGTTCCTTGGTATTCCATTGGATATATTCGGGGTCAACTGGCTTATCTTCATAGTGGTCATGTTCATCGGTCTAGCCTGTGTGATGTCATTCGGCCTGGCACTGGCAGGCATATCCTTCCTCACGGCCAAGCACGCTATGGGAATGAATGAGGGAGTTGCTGGAATATTTTACCTGTTCTGTGGTGTCATATTCCCGATCAGCGTACTTCCAGGCTGGGGCATCACCCTGGCCAAGACACTGCCTATCACATACTGGCTGGAGCTTGTAAGGCGCACCCTGGATATTGGAGTGGGGGTTGACACGGCCCTTTCAGGAATTTCCACAACCACATGTTTCATCATACTCATTGTCAGCACCATCGTGTTCACGATATTGTCCATAGGTGTTTTCAAGTTAGGAGATTATGTGGCCAGGTCCAAAGGCTTGATCGATATGACGACGGCGTACTGAATCTCAGCACAACTGAGCTTTCAGAACCTTGGCAAGCCGAGCTTCGGGGTCTTTATCCCCATCTCACAGTCCAATGATATTCTAAAGATAATCTTAATATCTGGAATCCCATATCATGTTTGAAGATGAGGTAAAGAATGAGCTCCGATGATACTAGCCCAAGAATAGAAGAGGTATTTCTCGTACACAAGAGCGGATGCCTCATCGAGTTCATGGACATGGAACAGAATATCGAGATCGATTATGACCTGACCATCGCAATGCTGACTGCCATCCAGTCCTTCGTGAAGGAGACCTTCGGGGCAGGAAAATGGTCCCTCAAGAAGCTGGAGTTCGAGAACAAGAATATCATGATAGAGCTGGCCAAGAACT
>JAGLQE010000310.1 GCA_023137005.1 Thermoplasmata archaeon | reverse complement strand
GGCGAAGCTCGGCTTGCCGAGATTCTGAAAGCTCAGCTCTGCTGAGATTCAGGGTACTGTTATTGATGAATTAGCGAGTGACAAGATGTATTAGCAGAGAGATTACCCATCGCGAGATTTTGCGAAGGGCGTAATGAAACCCCGTCAGAAGGGCGGGGAGTTTTAGCTAAACCTAACAGTGATCAACAAAAAATATAAAAAGGTAAAAGGGAGAGAGCCCGAAGACTCTCTCATTACTTGTTTGGTTCACCTAGACTTATGGTATTACCCAGTTGTAGTCCGCAGTACAGTGTATCCAGTAGGCTTCGCCTCTCAGGAATGCATCTCCTGCCGGCATCGTGGTGATGTCGTAGGCTGCTCCACTGTCGTAGTGCTCGACCATATCCACTTCGATATTGGCAGTGAGCTCTCCAGCTGTGAAGGTCTCAGCCTGTGATGGATATCCAACCATGTTCCATCCCGCTACTAATGAGATGGTTGTTCCGGCGGGCTCAGCACCCATTCCTACGGTCAGTTCACTTCCTGCTGTATCTAGCCTTACCCAGAATCCCATTTGGTTATTGACGGAAGCAGGTAATGTTACTGCTCCACCATAATCCCTGTTAAAGGATTTCCAATGGTTCGTTAGGTCTGCTGGATCGTACCACATGATGATGTCCCATGTTGTGTCTCCGTCGCCGAATGTTGTGTCGTCGAAGATAGCTTCAACATCACCAGTTACAGCTACCGGGAAGGATACGAATATCCATTCTCCGACTCCTGCTCCACCAGTGGGTATATCAAAGGCTGAAGGTGCTACTCCGCCTACGATAGATGGCAGTACCTTGGATGATGTCTGACTGAAGTCGAACTCCATCTGGAAGGTCGGTGCTGGTGTATCATAGTTGAGGATAATATTGTCGTAACCCATGATCCTGCTTACTTCATTCTTTGCAAGGTCCGTGTCCTTGAAGGCTATCTTCAGGTAGTACGTTGTGGCTGCGTTTACAGATCCACTAACGTCGATAGGTCCTACAGAGGTCCAACCAGATATTGCAGATATGGTTCCACTGTCCCACACCATATTGCTTGGTGCTCCGGCTGATGTGTCGATGAAGACCTGGGCGTTCATATTACTGTCGCCCACGCCAATGCTCATGACACTCCAGTCAAAGTTCAGATTTGCTGAACCTGGTGCGCTTGCCGTGGTGAAGGACTGTTCCCAGTATCCGGAAACTGTCTCTTCCACTGCTGGTCCACCTGCATTAGAATCGATCAGGGTTATCTCAGCATATCCGCCAGTACCATCACCAACAGGAGTTCCTGATGGGTCATCCCATGCAACGAATGTCCAGGGTGCTGCACCTGAGGTGAAGTCCGGGTTCAGGGTTGATCCTGATCCACTTCCTCCACCAGTTGTAACATCCAGCCAGATCTCAATGACGATATTGTCCCCATTGGTTATTCCACCAGCTAAGGTATCTGTCCATGTGTACAAGGCACTGGTGTCTGTGACATCAGTGTCATCGTTTATGGTCGTGTCAATTGGTGTGACCATATTCGATGATGAGAATACCTTTGCAAAGAGCCTTCCAGATGTTCCGGCTGCTGACATGTATCCATAGACATCGAATGTCCATAGGCCGTCAATTGCCTGGTCTGTAAAGGTCTCATCGGTGGTCTCCCATGTGTCTATGAGGATAGCTCCAGTTCCTGGAATTCCCAATGAGCTGGTCTCCTTTGGTTCGGTCTCCACAGGATTCAAGTTCAAGTCCATATTCGCTCCGGTTGACTGAACCTGGAAGTGCCACTGCCTGACGGCAGGATTATCCATTGAGAAATACTCACTAACATCTTCGCCGGTCTTCGTACTGCTGTCCTCAGCAATTACCCTGACCATGAAGTCAGCTGCATTGATCAGTGGTGCGGTGTTCCAGTTATATGAGCTAGTACCAGAAGCTGCGTTCAATGTATTATCATAGTTCTCGATATTGACCCAACCAGCTCCGTCCCAGTAGTCAATGGTTATGAACAGGTCTTCATTGTTGTCCTCAAGATCAGTGGCAGTCCAGTCTATTACGATCGTTCCGCTACTGTCCTCAATTGGTCCAAGACCAAGATCAATTACTTCAACTTGTGGAGCCTCGGTTATGTCCTTCACCTCAACAGTTCCGTTCACTGCATTACCCCAGTTACCTGTTGGCAATGCTGCGTCCTGTCCGCGAACCCAGATAGTGTGGAATCCTATTCCCCAGCCACCTGTGTTGGTTGATGCAATCACACTCTCTGTTGCACTGTCGAATGTGCCATCAAGTGCGGTCATTGCAAACCATGGTCCTGCAGGAGTATCTCCCCTGCACCATTCTGCTGCAGCGATGTCGCTGAAACCAGATGACATATCATCAATGTTTGCCTGTATGTCTATGGTCCATCCTTCTCCAACAGGGTCTGGTGTACAACCGACCATGGAAGTGTCTGGTCCATATGTGTCTGCTTCATTGATCCAGTCATACCTGTAGACCTTTAACCAAACATCCATGTTTCCAGTTTCCAGGTTACCGCTGTATGAGTTATATGTCTCATACATGTATTCGCCAAGTGCGTCACCTACTTGGTGGTTCTTGACGTATGCATCCGCGGTTATGAGGTTCAGTTCCTTCATTGTTGTGAAACCATCATCAGATACTGTGTTGTGGATATTGTACACGCCGTACGGGTTATAGTCCTCCTGTGATTCCAGATACTGTGGCCAGATATACCAATCAACGCCATTAAAGGTGGCATCGACATCGAGGATCGGCCTGTCAGGATAGTTGGAGTCAGATGTTGTTGTACCACCTATGTCTGGATGGACCTCGTATGGTCCGTTCCAGTCTGTAGCAATAGTCGGGTATCCACCATCGGTGTCAGCCCACAGAACATATCCATCCTTTGGAGAATCAGATGTTGTAGCCCTCGTGAAGAAGTTATACAATCTGTTGGTACCGCCAGGCCCCTCAAGTGTTGAGGTTCCTGATGGGAACATACAGTTATCTGTTGTGTCCAGAATGGAATAATAGGCGCCAGCTGGTGCCCATGCACTTCCGTCCCAGTAGTTGTAACAAAGATCCCTGTCCGTACCTAATGGTGTTCTCCAGTAGTAGTTACAGATGATATTATCATTATGGTCAGTGAAAGCGTTCGGGAAGAAGTAGTAGTTACCATCTCCCGGTGAAACCTGCATCTCTCCACCCCATGATACGCCACCATTTGTGGAAAGCTTACCAAAGGTATCGACACCTGCTAGGTTCTCATTCACATACCAGTTACTCTCAACAAGGAACATGACCTGGTCATTTGCACCACTTGTAGCGGTCATGGTCATCCTGAAAGTATCGTCACCAGCTACATTGTCTGCGTCGGTGAATACCTCAACTGGATTCCAGCTGGTATATGGCGGATCTGCCCATGATACCCATGACCAGGCACCGTTCCAATCTGAAAAGTCGGTTGGATCCCAGCCACTCCAGGATATGAATACCCTGTCCTGGTAGGTTCCGCTTGTCATGTGAGATATCCTTATGTCTCCCGGACCGTCAGAGTTGTCGCTACATGCCCTAACATCCCAATTGATCGAACCGCCTACGGTCAGATCATCGGTCGTGTGTTTCATGTAAACCCTGTTACCGTTATTCAACTGCTCTTCTGAGGCGTAAGCGATGATCACATGGTCTGTTCCAAACTGATCTTCGAACGCAACAACAGAAGGTCCATACTGTGACATATCATTGGTTGTCACCTGATAGGTGAGTGGCAATGCTTCGGCCAAAACCTCTACAGTGACATCGATGTGATCCTGAGATGGTGGTGAGCTCGGATCATTCAGTGACAATGCGGTGATGGTGAATTTGTGTACACCAACTGTCGCAGCGCCTGATGCCGTAACGGTCATGACTATGTCACTGTCTGCATTGGGAGCCAAGCTAAGTGGGCTTGCCTCTGAGAATGAGACAGACAGGTCTGCATCTGCATCGTGTGTGAACTGGATACTGTCTGGATTTGTTCCAAAGTTCAGTATCTCGAAGGGGAACATGGATGTTCCGCCCTGTGCACAGCTGAAGATGGTTGGGTAGTCGGTCGAAGCCTCTACCTTGTAGTTCAGGATAGGTCCAGTGTCTGCGCCCCATGTAACTGCGAAGTTAGGTGCATTTGGTGTGCTGTCACTGTCTACAGTAACTGTCCAAATTCCAAGCTCTGGCCTCTCGATAAAGACTGCCTCAACATTGTTTATGTCATCGGTATTGTCGTTGTTCGTGTCATAGTTGAAACCATATGGCAGGGTAGTTGGTGATCCAAAGTCATCCCAGGTTGTTGTTGTTGGGTTTGGATGTGACCAATCATCATTGTCTCCATCCTGCTCGAAACAGTTACCCTTGTAGACAACACCGGTTGGTGATACTACTTCCAGATCATAGTCGTTACTCATGGCAGATCCCGATGGCATATCCCAGTTGAGCATGACCTTCAGTGGTACACGGTCAGACTCTACGTTCAATACATCCGCGCCTGCTCCGTCAGCTATGAGCTGTGTCTCGAAGTCCCATGTTTGGCCAGTAGCGAGGTTTCCCTCTGCCCACAGGTTGGTCCTTGGTGCATCTGGTATCAGGGAGTTCTTTATATTGATACGTCCCCAGCCAGACTGGTAGTTCGGGTATCCGTAGCCCATGTCAATTGCACCGTTCAAGATGATGCCCTTGATAAGAGCTCTGTTCGGGCTTGCCATTCCATCGATGTCTCTGAGGTACTGATTTACCAGACCGATGTGTCCTGCAACATGCGGACAAGCCATGGATGTTCCGCTCATCTCGATGTAATCTGCGGTTCCATCTGGTCCGTATATATCTACGAGGGTTTCTCTGTAAATATCACTGTATTCATCATATGGCCCGTCATGCGGCTTTGTTGAATAAACAGCAGTTCCTATTGCTGAGATATCAGGCTTTATCCTACCAGAGGTCATTGGACCCCTTGAACTGAACTCTATCAGCTGGTTCGGGTCATCGCTTGAAGCGTATCCCTCTGGCCTGAAGTTCTCGGATGCTGCAACACTTAATCCGTTCCATGAGTTACCTCCACCGGAGATAGTTAGCGGTCCAGGACCTGAGTTTCCAGCGGCGAAGATGACCAATATGTTGTCATTTCCTGCCATAATGCCGTCTGCGGAGTTGCTGTCCGAATCATAGTTTGCAGCGGGTGCTCCACCCGGACCCCAGCTGTTACTGATGACCACACAGCCGTTGGCGTTCATGGTGGCCCAGTCTCCTGTTCCCAAGGGTGCGTGTGATTCCACGGTTGCTTCCGGAGCCACACCGGCAAATCCA
>JAGLQE010000031.1 GCA_023137005.1 Thermoplasmata archaeon | reverse complement strand
CGAGGGAGAACACATCAATGGAGGCCCCATGATCTCCGGCCCCATCACGTCTGGCAAGCTCAGGGGGAGAGTATGAACCGTGAAACACACTCTTGGTCACAGAATTATCTTGCTTCATATCATAGCCAGTTCCAAAGTCCAGCAGAATAGGCATCTTATTGGGGCCAAGAATGATATTATTGGGGCAGATATCCCGGTGCACTATGCCCTGGTCATGAAGATAGGACACCACATCACATAGCCGTCTCATGATGTCCAGTGAATCTTCCCGGGTGGCCTTCTTGCAGTCATATAGTTCAGAAAGGCTCTTTCCCTCGACATAGCTCATGATCAGGATATTGTACTTATGTATGAAATCCACATATTTCACGATCTGTGGATGATCCAGTCTTGAAAGGATATTGGCCTCATGGCGTATGGATTCACAATAAAGCTCATGTCTGGCGGGGATATCATGCTTGGGCTGTTTGAGCACGACCTTCTCATCACTCTCCAAAGAGGTGACCAGATAAAGGATGCTCATCCCACCTCGCCCAAGTTCTTTTTCTACCCTGTATTTGTCCTCCACGACATCTCCTGGAGAATATAGTCTGGAAATATATGCCACGCTCTCTTGAATAAACTCAATTGATTAAAACCTTGTGTTTTATTTTACTAGGGGTTGCCTATAGCATAACACCTAGCATCCAACTCAAAAAACTTACTGATCTTCCAGGGCCTTGATCATCCCTTCCAGCTCTTTAGCCTCAGAGAGGGAACCCACACTTTCCATGAGATCCATTGCGAGGTTGTAATTGTCTATGGCCTCCTCTTTCTCGCCCATATCCTCATATGTTCTGGCAAGGTCCCAATAGGTGACTCCCAATTCATATGGGATATCCAGCATTTCCAGTATAACGATGCTTTTATTGAAATTATCAATGGCCTTGTCCCATTCCTTCTTGAATCTGTAAATGATACCGAGGTTCTTGAATACTCCATTCATCCCGATCCGGTCATCCAATTCCTCTGTTATCTTAAGAGCTCGGATACAGTATTCCTCGGCCTTCTCCAGTTCTCCCAGGTAGGCCAATGCCTCGGCAGAATTGAAAAGACCCCAGGCGATGAAGTTCTTATTGCTTATCTTCTCGGCAGCCTGTTTGCATTTCTCGAAGTATTCCAGAGCTCCATTATAATCCTTGATCTTTATATTGGAATCTCCCATATTGTTGTAGGCTCTGGCCAGTTCATTGTAATCACCCACCTTTTCAAGATGCGGGATGGATTTCTTATAATACTGCATGGCTTTGTCGTACTCGCCCTTATAATTGTAAACATTGCCCAGCTCGATATGCGTCTTGGCCATGCCATGATCATCACCAGCCTTCATTGAATAGCTGATGCTTTCTTTATAATGCTCCACGGCCTCATCATTCTCACCTCTTCTCCAATGAACGTAGCCAAGGCCACGCTGGCTCCCGGCCAGACCAATATAATTATCATTTGCATCAAAGTGAGATATGGACCGTTCATACATATCCTCGGATTTATTGAAATTGCTCCTCAACCTTTCACTGTGGCCCAGATACAGGTAAGCCTCTGCTTCCGATTCCTTGTCTCCAAGAGCCTGGCTATTCCGAAGGGCATTGGTATAATGCTCGGTTGCCGATGCAGGATCTCCCATAGCGAAATATAGGTCGCCAAGCTGGAAGGAGAGGTTCAGCCCCTCCTGCTTTATATTAACGCCCGAATCATCACCCAGGAAATTGAGTGTTCTTAGAACTGAAGTGAAATATTCGACAGAATCCTCGAAGGCAAAGCTAGCCATGGTGGCCATTCCCGCCTCCTTTGAGTATTTATAAGATTTAAGAAAATCCTTTCCCAATGTGAAATGCCGGGATAGAGCGAAGACAACGGTATCCAGTCTTCCCTTGTACAGATCCTCAATGATGTTCCCAACCTTAAGATGCATCACCCTTATTCGGCTCTTGCTCATATTATCGTAGATCACCATCCGGGTCTGCTTGTGCCCGAAGAAGAAAGCCTCCACCTCATGGCTTTTTGGGTCCTCGTGTATCATCTCCACATCGATAAGGTGATCGAGGATATCCAGCAGGCTCTCACTACTTATCTCAGAGGCCTTTTGCAGAACATCGAACTCGAATTTAGTCCCGATGATCGAGGCATATCTAAGCACCTTTTTGGTACTGTCATCCATCCGGGCTATCCTGTGAGTGATGACGTCCTTGATGGTATTAGGTATCCTGATAGAAGAAAGATCCACCCCCGCATCCCAGATATGTGCATGTCTGCGAATGATGCCCTCGTCCATCAGGGATTTTAATACCTCCTCAATGAAGAAGGGATTTCCCTCGCTCTCATCATAGAGTTTGTTCAGGAAGCCTGATGGAACTTCTTCGATGATCAATATGGATTTCACAATATCCCCGATCTCATCAAGGGACAGTGGATTCATCTGAAGTGAAGAATATAGCTTTTCCTGGCCCATACGCCTGAGTATCTGATTGAGCGGATGAACTTGTCCTGAGGGGACATCCAGTTCATCTGGCCGATAGGCACAGCATAGCATGACCCTCGAATTGGTAAGGGATCTGGCAATATAATGAAGTAATTGAAGAGTGGCACTGTCCGCATACTGCATATCATCAAGGAAGATAAGGAGTGGATCCTTCTCTGCCCTCATCTTTATACGATCTGCAATGATATTGAACATCCTATCTCTCTGCCCTACCATGTCCATGTCCGCAACAGCGTGGTCATGCCCCCCGGCCATTGGAAGAAGGCCTAATGGTAGATCATCTTCGTCCTCATAATCAGATGAGCCACCTATGCCAGCTAAGCCAACGGGCATCTCCGAGCTGGACGCCATATCTCCAGAAGATGTGCCAAGCTTCATACCCAGTGCGTCGATGAATGGAAGATATGGATCTCCGTGCTGGTGAGATATGCATCTGCCTGTAAGGAACTGGGCACCGTCAGCCTCCGCCTGGTTTCCGATCTCCTGTATCAGCCGTGTCTTGCCGATACCAGCTTCGCCTGTGACAAAGACCAGTCTACTCCGGCCAGAAATAGCCACCTTTAGAATGTCGCTGAGTATCTCCAGCTCATTCTGTCGTCCAGCGAAAGCTGTAAGATTATGGGCTTCAGCAGAATGTTCCATATATGTGCTCCTCTCTACAACCAGATATGGCAATTGATACTTATTCGTTTTGGATATGGGA
>JAGLQE010000309.1 GCA_023137005.1 Thermoplasmata archaeon | reverse complement strand
TTGCTGGAGGTCATGAAGGAGGATTATATACTGACTGCAAAGGCCAAGGGCCTACCAGAGAGAAAGGTTCGTACAAAGCATGCGAACAGGAATGCCTATCTGCCCATCGTCACTGCATTCACACTGGCCATGGCAACATCTCTTGGCGGCGCTGTTATCCTTGAACAGGTATTCTCCTATCAGGGTATTGGCTTACTTTACCTTCAGGCTCTTTACAATCAGGATCATTTCCTTTCAGGGGCAACACTTTTCATTTTATCTTTACTTGTGATCTTCGCGAATATTGTGGCTGACTTGTTCTACGGCTTACTGGACCCAAGGGTGAGGTTGTAAAATGCTTAACAAACCCGATGATCAGATAATTTCCCGTTTCAGGCCTCTTATCTTATCGACCAAGAAGGCCCTCACCATGTTGAAGGAAAGCAAACCAGGTATTGCTGGTCTGTCAATAATCTTTGCCTTCGCCTTCACAGCCATCTTCGCACCTTGGTTGGCCCCCTACGATCCCGCCTTCATCGCGCCTGCAGAGGATATGTTCTCCATCGAAAGGATCGAGATGGAATATCCGATCGTCGAAGGATATCACTCGGTGGTCATTGGTCCCACGACCCCTGGTGAATCTGCCATGGACGGAGGTATGTGGTTCATTCTGGCCAATGAGGACGGCACTATCCAGATGGACTATACCCAAAGAGCATACACTGAAGGCCCCTTTGATGCAGGCAATATGAGCCTCGAACTGGATATCTCGGACTATGGGCTCGATCTGCCCCTTTCACAGATCCATTATGTGGCCCCTGCCAGAGGCTATAATTCATCCACCTCATTTGCTTCCTCATATGGTGAGAAGATCGAGGCAGGCCTGCTTACATTCATGGCCAATTCAACATTTGTTATTTTGGACCCTTTCACAGAGACCATCCTTTTTCAGGATGATATTGATTTCATACCTGTCTGGATGAATGTAGACACCACATCTTCGGGTGATATGTTCAATCCGCCTTCTCAGAAGAAAGTCACAGATATATGGTTCAGTTATTTGCATGGTCCTTATAGATATGTCAATCTGGCCAATGAGACCCGTATAATCTCCTATGAGTTCGAGTATTGCTGGAATGAAAGAGGCATAGATGATGTTCGCAGGATGCTGGATAAGAACATCAGCATAACTCAGGAACCATTGGCGTATACATTTGACAATCCCAAGTATCGGGATGAAGTGACAGGGATCTATGTACCTTCGGTCAATGGCACGATCCATTTCTTCAATACCTCCACGAACGGCACTCCGGACAGTGTGTTCGATTTCAATATAAGCGATGAGCCAGTTCAATTCACGGCACCTGTTGGGTATTTCAGAAGCCCAGATGCGACCCCCAAGCTCTACATCCCGACTGCGGTTGGTGATGAATTTTCAATGAAGATATTCGATGTTTCTTCGAAATCCCTGCTGGGAGAATTCAATGGACAGGGTGCACAGATCGATATCACCCCATTTGCGGCGATAGATGGTAGTTCATATGTGACCCTCAATTATTACTCTGGTGCTATTCCTGTAAATAGCACGGTGTTCAATATTGATGGCCAAGGCATCCCCAGCACATCGTTCATGGGAACCATGAAGACCCTGGCGGTCACAGTGTTCTCGGTCAGGGAGGCCTCTCTTGTCTATGCTCTGGATACTGAAGGAGTGGTTTGGGCATCCCAGACAACCTTCTCTGTTGACACACCATATACCGATAGGGGCATGAAGGAGATATTCTTCACGGGTTCCAAAGACGCTCAGCTTATGTATTTTGGTAGTTTCGGTGGTACAAAATACAGTACGACAATGACATCTGTTGAGATGTACAATATGTTCTATAACCCAGAAACAGACACCATGATCATATTCCAATCCATAGGAACAAGCCTGGGCGCACTGCCTCCCGGAACCTATCCATCGGGAAATTATTATCCATTGGGTACGGACAATGTTGGCCACGATATCCTTACTCATCTTATCTATGGAAGCCGTGTGGCTTTGTTCGTGGGTCTTACTGCAGCGTTCTTCTCTGTTGTTGTTGGAACCCTTGTGGGTTTGGTATCTGGTTATTATGGTGGTCACATAGACACCGTACTGATGAGGATCACTGATATCGCCCTTACGATCCCATTCCTGCCGATAGTTCTTATTTGGTCCCAGATACAGGGGCAATCCATATGGAATATCGTGATAATCCTGGCCTTACTAGGTTGGCCTGGCATTGCCAGGGTTGTTCGTGCACAGACCCTTTCCCTGAAGGAAAGAGCCTTCATTGACGCAGCCCAGGTATCTGGCTCCAGTGATACCAAGATAATCCTGAAGCATCTGGCTCCCAATGTCATGCCCTTCACCTTCCTTTACATGACCCTCTTCGTCGCGGGGGCCATTCTGACAGAGGCCGCATTGAGCTATCTGGGACTCGGGGATCCGAAGGCCATCTCATGGGGCAATATGCTATCCACTATACAGACCAGTGGACATTCATTGATCGCACCCTGGTGGATGCTTCCACCTGGCTTGGCCATAACCTTCCTTTCATTGGGTTTCTATCTGGTGGGAAGAGGCGTGGATGAGATAGTCAATCCAAGACTGAGGAGGCGATAGAATGTTATTGGACGTCAAGAACCTCACAGTGAACTTCACGATCAAGGATGGCATGGTGCATGCGGTGGAAAATGTTAGCTTGCAACTGGATGAGGGTGAGACCTTGGGCCTGGTTGGAGAATCAGGCTGTGGAAAGACCACCCTAGGATATGCAATAACTCAATTACTTCCGGACAATGCCCGGATAATAGGAGGTAAGGTGATGTTCAAGGGAAAGGATATCCTAACCCCCTCTATCAAGAAGAATGGTAGCCTAGAGGGCTATCAGGCCGAGATACGCTCTCTGAGATGGAATGAGATATCCATGATATTCCAGGGGGCCATGAATGCCTTCAATCCGGTTTACACCATTGGTGATCAGATCGACGAGGCCATCCGGATACACAAGGACGTCACCAAGGAAGAATCTCTCGAGAGGATAAAGGAATTATATGACCTTGTTGGGATACCCAGTGACCGGATAAACAACTATCCTCATGAATACAGTGGAGGAATGAGACAGAGGGCCATGATCGCGATGGCATTGGTCCACAATCCCAGTCTGATAATCGCTGATGAGCCAACGACGGCACTGGATGTCATAATGCAGAGACGTATTCTATCTGAGATGAACAAGATCCAGAAGAAATTCGATACGGCCATGGTCATCATAACCCATGATGTGTCGGTGGTCGCCAATACCGCTGACAAGATAGCCGTGATGTACGCTGGTATGATAATGGAACAGGGCAAGATAGGGGATGTGTTCAAGAGAACCTCCAATCCATACACCGAGGCCCTTTTCGCTGGCTTTCCCAATCTGAGAGGAGAGAGAAAGGAGCTCATGTCCATCCCGGGAGACCCTCCAAGCCTGGTGAACCCACCTTCTGGTTGTCATTTCCATCCAAGATGTCGATATGCCAAGTCCATTTGTCAGGAGCAGGATCCTCCAATTCAGCAGATGGAGACTGGCCAGCTGTCTCAATGCCATTTTGCTAAAGAACTTCAAGCAGGCACACTCAGGAGGGAGGTCCGATGAGCGAGGACGCTATTCTGAAACTTGAGAATGTGAAGAAGTATTTCGAATTAAAGCAGGGAATACTCTCCTTCCGCCAGCCATCTCTCTATGTCAAGGCTGTGGATGATGTCTCTTTCTCCATTGATAAAGGCAAGATATTCGGCCTGGTGGGCGAGTCCGGGTGTGGCAAGACCACCATTGGACGATGCATATCTCGGCTGGAGACCATAACAGATGGAAAGATCGAGTTCATGGGTCGGGACATATCGGGCCTTCAAAAGAAGGAGTTGAAGCAATTCAGGTCCAATATGCAGATGATATTCCAGGATCCTTACGAATCTCTCAATCCAAGATTGACCGTATTCCAATCCGTGGCGGACCCACTTACTGTTCATGAGTCCGGCCAGAGCCAGGGAGAGCGCAAGGACGCTGTCTTCAAGGCCCTGATGGATGCGGGTATGAAAACACCCGAAGAGATGATAGATCGTTATCCTCACGAGCTTAGCGGGGGGCAGAGGCAAAGGGTGGCTATAGCCCGAGCTTTGGTCGTCAATCCGAAGTTCATCATAGCCGATGAGCCAGTTTCCATGTTGGATGTGTCCATCAGAGCTGGCGTGATGAATCTAATGCTGGACCTCAAGGAGAAATACAAGATATCCTATGTTTTCGTCACACACGATGTAGCAATTGCTAGGTACATGTCCGATGATCTAGGTGTGATGTATCTCGGCGACATGGTGGAGACCAGCGAGACCGATGATGTCATCATGAACCCGGTCCACCCGTACACGAGGGCATTACTGGCCGCCGTGCCCATTCCAGATCCAGATTATGAGTGGGAGGATGTGCCGATAGCAGGGGATATTCCCAGCCCCATAAACCTGCCCAAGGGGTGCCGATTCCACCCACGCTGTATGTATGCCATGGACATATGCAAGGAAAAATTGCCAGAGAGGGTGGAGGTCAGTGATGGCCATTTCGTCAACTGCTTCTTTGCCGAGGAGCTGTATGCCTCTCCAGTGAAGACCCCGAAGGAATTGGGACTTGGAAGTTTATCTCCTGAGTATATGGAAGGGGAATTAGAGGAAGGGGAAATCTTATCTGGACAAGATGGAGAGTAATATTCGATGAATGAGAGATCATCATCCAGGATAAGAAAATTCTGTTGGGCATTCATCATATCGATATTCTTGGTCACCATGACGTTTTCTATAATGACCATGGACAATTATACACAGATAGCCAAGGCCAAACACCTTACCACCGTTGAATTGGACATGGAGCCCGAAATATTCTATGTGGACGACAACCAGGATGATATAGACCATGTCACCGTGCTAGCCAGTTTCACGATCTCCAATCCCAGTAATATGAGATTGTCCATATGGACCCTATCATGTTTGGTCTATCTGCGCGATCTTCCGGCCGAGAACGGACTCAATGCCAGCAGGGCTAGCCGTGATCTCACGATCAAGACCTCGGATGGTGTACAATATTATTATGGGGCATTAAAAGCCTATGAATTCTATACTGACAAGGTGATCCACATCGAGCCAAACAGCAATGTCACAGAGTACCTGATGCTGGAGGTCGGCCTGGGAGATCGTGATGTCAATGATGATAGGACCCTAATGGTCTTGAACGATATCCATGATCATTCATCAGAAAATGATCTGGAACTGGAATGGTATGGCTATGCCAGGCTCATAATATTCATCGATGATATACCCAAGGAATACGGTGCCTTGTCGGATTCCCATGTGATAATAAGAGAAGCGAGGTGGTGGTCCTTATGAAATTCGAGGTCCCCAATATCCTGGCAACCGGGAAGGTGAATATCCTGCTCAAGATAATCGCCTTGTCGATATTCTCTGGTTTCTCTCTTGGTTATCTTATATTCTATTCGATCTTCCCCGAGCTCAGTGCTCCCTTCCAAAATGAGTTCTCTTCTCTCTATCTCATCCTTGTACTTGTTATCATTGGCATCATCATCGGCATCCTGCTGGAAGAGATAGAATGGTGCCTTGTGGGGACACTTGGTATCGTGGCTTCGGCCGCTCTCTTCAGTTCACTTATATTCAGCAGTCCCGGGATGAGTGGGGAATTGATATCTTTGGATGTATCTTCAGACATCTTCATGATGATAAGGCTGTCCCTCCCCCATGCTATCATGTCCTTCATTGTGATATTTCTCATATCCTTCTTCGGCATTCATCTCAATGACACGTACCTGACACCCGACCCTCGCCCTTTCAAGGAATGGGAGGATAGGAATGAGGAGCGGAGTGAATAGGGGCATGTTCTTTCGGGAATGCCCTGGGAAATCCCATAGTATCCTTATAAGCGCGAAAGTAAATCAGGGTTCATGGAAGAGAAAGGAAAAGAAAAAGGGAAAGAGAATCCATTGAGCAAGATGTTGAAGCTGTTCGCCAAGATAATCGGTGTAACTGTTATCATCGCCATTATAGGTTCGATCATATTTGCCGTAAAGAGCGAGACCGACTTTACCACTTCCATTTCCTATGCCATGTTCATATCTGGCATACTCATCATGGGGATCGGGGCACAGGTCGGCGGTGGCGGCTCGGAGAGGGCTATTATACATTCTGCCGCTATGCATGGATCACATCACAGTAACTATTATGAGAAGGTGGCGAAAGAGAGAAGCAAAAGGCGTGACTCCCAGTTCGTATTCATGATATTGATGGTCTTGGCTGGTGGCATAATGATCGGGATCGGTGGTCTGATCACGTATTTTGGGTAGATGGGCAGGTTTGTTAAGCTGGGTGTGGCAGTGGGGATAATGTCTCAAAGGATGAAGACCACCCCGCC